>NZ_JBSGZJ010000047.1:0-26894 GCF_053610925.1 Streptomyces sp. NPDC054847
CAGGAAGCCGTCCGGCGTGTCGGCGCCCAGGTCGGCGGCGACGACGGCGTCGGAGACGACGAGCGATCCGACGGGCGCGTGCGGCGGGAAGCCGCCGCCGATCCCGGCGGAGACGACGAGACCGTACGGCGTGCGGGCCACGGCCAGGGCGGTCGCGGTCGACGCGGCGGCAGCGGCGGGGCCGACCCCGCCGACGAGCACGTCGTAGTCGGGGGTGCGCGTCAGCGCGTAGCCGCCCGGGAGCGGCACGGCGGCGGCATCCGGAGGACCGGCGTCCGCGACGACGGCGGCGGCCTCCGCCGCCACCGCGGTCACGACAAGCACACGCACGGTGTCACCCTCCGGTCCCGGTCAGGACTCCTTCTCGAACTGGAAGTTCCAGATGCCGACGACCTTCTGGCCCTTGGTCTCCATGACGCTGACGGCCGTCTTGGTCGTCGGCTCGCCGGTCGCGGAGGAGAAGAAGGCGTTGCCGGGGATCGTCCGGTACGTCTTCTTGAAGGGCTCCTGCTCCACCGGCTGCGCGCCGAACAGCAGGGTCCAGCCGTTGTCCGCGATCTCCGGGTCGACGCCCATGCGGACCTGGTCGTCCATGGCGACCTTGATGGTCTTTGACGGCTTCTTGGTCAGGCAGCCCTGGATCTCGGACTCCTTGATCGCCTCGCCGTCGTTGTAGCAGGCGGCCTCCGCGTGGACGGAGTCCGAACCGATGGTCACCGTGACGAGCGGCGTCGGCTTGTCGCAGGCGGAAAGGACGAGGAGCCCGGCGGAGACGGCACCGAGAGCGGCAGCGGCCCGGCGGCGCTTGCCCGAGAAGAACGCAACGGTCATGAGCCGAAGGCTATCGGGCGCGCTTCGCCCTGCCGCGCGGGGGTGCGCGGCGCGGCGGCCCGAAGCGCGCCCCGGTTACGCCGCGGGAGGTACCCGTGACCGCACGTCGCACGGCCGGCGGGGCGCCTGCGGGGCCCGGAGCTAAGCCACCCGGGCCTTCGGCGTGGCCTCGCGGTGACGGGCCGCGCCGAGCAGTCCGCGTCCCGCGGAGACGGCTCCCACCGCGACGATGCACGCGGCCACCGACATGCCCACCACGCCGTTCAGCGGCAGCACGATGCCGATCGCGCCGCCCACCACCCACGCCATCTGAAGCAGCGTCTCCGACCTGGCGAACGTCGATGTGCGGACCTGTTCCGGCACGTCACGCTGGATCACCGCGTCCAAGGACAGCTTCGACAGCGCCTGGGACAGCCCGGCCGTCGCGCCGAGGACCGCCACCATGCCCGTGCTGAAGAACACGGCCGCCATGACGGCCGCGGCCAGCACCAGAGCCAGCATCGTGACGATGATCGCCTCCGGTGCGCGGGCCTTGAGCCAGGCGCCGATCGCCGTGCCGAGCGCGTTGCCCACGCCGGCGGCGACGCCCACCATTCCCAGCGAGACCGCGGCCGACTGCCCGGCGAGCGGATGCTCGCGCAGCAGGAACGCCAGGAAGAAGATCAGGAACCCGGACAGCGCGCGATGGGCCGCGTTCGCCTGGAGGCCGTGCAGCACCGACGGGCCGACCGTCCGCAGCGTCGGCCTCTTCTCGCCGTGCGCGAGCATGCGCACGGGCGTCTCGCCCTTCGCCGAGTCGACCTTGGGCGGCATCGTGAAGGCCCAGTACGTGCCGAGGACGAACAGCGCGCACGCCCCGTACAGCGGCCACTGCGGGCCGATCTGCTGGAGTCCCACACCGATCGGCGCCGCGGCGCCCGTGGCCAGCAGACCTGCCAGTGTCACCCGGGAATTCGCCTTCACCAGCGCGAACTTCGGTGGCAGCAGCCGTGGCACGACGGCACTGCGGACCACCCCGTACGCCTTCGACGACACCAGCACGCCGAGCGCCGCGGGATACAGCTCCAGGCCGCCCGTCGCGACCGCGCCGGACATCATCAGCGCCAGCAGCGCGCGTGCGAGCATCGCGCCCGCCATGGCCGCGCGCCGGCCGTGCGGGAGGCGGTCGAGGAGGGGGCCGATCACGGGAGCGAGCAGGACGAAGGGCGCCATCGTGACGGCCAGGTACAGCGCGACCCGGCCGCGTGCCTCGTCGGTCGGGACGGAGAAGAAGACCGTGGACGCCAGCGCGACGGTGATCATGACGTCGCCCGCGCCGTTCACGGCGTGCAGCTCGATCAGCTTCCCGAGGCCCGATTCGCCGGCGCCGTGCGCGTGCGTCGCCCTGCGGATGCCGCGGGCGGTGCCGGTGAACGGAAGGTGCAAGGCACGGCCGACCGCCCGGCCCGCCCTGCGGGCCGGGCCGTCTCCTTCGGACGACCTTGCGGCTGCCACCCCGTCATAGTGCCCCAAGCCCGGCTGCCCCGAACCGGATCCCCGCCCGCGGTGCGGCGTGTTTTCTCCTTGCGGAGTTCTGGGGGTGTTCCCGCGGTGCTCCCGCGTGGATATGTGACCGGTCCGTGCCGGGCCGCCGCCCGGTTCCCGCGGTCCCCGACCTGTTCCCCGCCCCCTTCCTGCCCGGTTACCGCACCGTTCGTGCCGGTCGCGGCGGCCCTTTCGCCGGGGCCGGTTCGGCCCGGGTTGGGACGGGCAGGTGGGCTGCGGGCGAAGGAAGGGGTAGCGTGCGTAGCGCGCCACCGGCGGTTGTTCTCGGCCGCGCGCCTCTTCGGCATCCCGCAGAATGGATGACGTTAGGTGTGCCCGGGATCAGGACGGTCCGGGCGTGTGGACGTCGATGCGGCCCTCTGGTCCGCTCCGTGCGCCGCCCCGTACCTCGTCATCGGCCGAGCGCATCCGTGAGACGGCGTAGGAGAGAAGCGAGACTAGTGAGTGCTGCGACGACGCGAAGCCGTACCCCCGACCGCCTGTGCGCCGAGGCGGTAGACCTCGCCAGGGAGGCGGCCGAGGAGGCCGCGGCGCCCGGGGTGGTCGGAGAGCATGTGTCGCTCGTCTCCGAGGGGGACCGGGTCGTCACGCACTTCTTCGAGTGCCAGGAGCCCGGCTACCGCGGCTGGCGCTGGGCCGTGACCGTCACCCGCGCCTCACGGGCGAAGAACGTCACCCTTGACGAAACCGTCCTGCTCCCCGGCCCCGACGCGCTCCTGGCGCCGGAGTGGGTCCCGTGGAGCGAGCGGCTGCGGCCCGGCGACATGGGCCCCGGCGACCTGCTGCCGACCGAGGCCGAGGATCTCCGCCTCGAGCCCGGCTACAGCGGCGAGGACGAGCCGCCGCCGAACTCGGTCCTCGCGGAGCACCCCCCGACGCACGACCTGGTCGAACTGGCCGAGGCGGAGGACGCGGAGTTCACCGACCGCAGGCCGGCGATCGAGTCCACGACCAACAGCGGCCGTGGCCAGATCGCGGCGCTCGCCGAGGAGCTGGGCATGCGCCGTGCGCGCGTGCTGTCCCGGTACGGGCTCTACGCGGCGGCCGACCGCTGGGAGGAGTCCTACGGCGCGAAGACGCCCATGGCACAGGCTGCCCCGGCGTCCTGCGTCTCCTGCGGCTTCCTGGTCCCGATCGCGGGCTCGCTGCGGCAGGCGTTCGGCATCTGCGCGAACGAGTTCTCGCCGGCCGACGGCCGGGTGGTCTCGCTGGCGTACGGCTGCGGTGGCCACTCGGAGGCCGCGGTGATGCCGAAGCCGCCGACACCGCCGCCGCCGGTCTTCGACTCCATGGCGGCGGACGAGTTCCCGCTGCGTCCGCCCCGCGATGGCGGCTCCGTCCCGGAGGAGCCCGACGGCACGTCGGACGACCTCGGCCACTCCTAGCGAACGGGACCAGGGCCCCCTCTCTGCTTCTCCGGCACCGACCACCGTCAGGAGAGCGGAGCGGGGGCCCGCCGTCTCTTCCAGGGCCACGACGGCAGGTGGGCCTGGCCGTCGCCCGTTTCACTGCCCATCAGTGGGGCCGGACAGACTCTGCGCCGTCTGACGGACCGCCTCCCACCACATCGCATCGCCCGCGCCCTGAGCCGAGTCGGCGAAGCCGGGATTCCGGCCTCCTGGTCCGGATGGCACGGCAGGTCGGACCTTGCGACGATTGCCCCGGAGGCCAGACATGACTCATGAGCCGCCGGCGTCTTCGCCGTCTTCTCCGTCGGACGTGCCGCCCTCGCGCAAGGACAACGGCCGGGAGGACGAAGGCCGGGTCGCATCGCCCTCCCGGTCCCGGAAGCTCCGTCGGCTGCTCCGCGTCACGCTGCCCGGCTGCTGGGGCGCACTTCTCCTGGCGTGCCTGTCCTTCACGCCGTCGCTGCTTCCCCGCGGAGGTGTACTCCAAGGTCTGGTCTGCGGCATCAGCGCGGCCATCGGATACGGGCTCGGCGTGGTCGCGGCCTACGTATGGCGCGCTTTCGCCGACCGGGACCGACGGATCCCGTCCCGCCGGTCATGGCTCGTCCTGGGCGTATGCGCGATCGTGCTGTTCGGCCTCGCGTTCGGCCTCGGACAGTACTGGCAGTACCAGATCCGCGGGATCATGGGGGTCACCGACTACAACGTCGTCGCCACCGTCGCCTGCCCGTTCGTCGCCGCCGTCGTCTTCTGCCTCCTGCTGATGGCCGGGCGAGGGCTCCGGCGCCTGTACCACTGGGCCGCCCGCCTGCTCGGGCGCTGGGTCGGCCCGCGTGCGGCGCGGGTGGTCGGCTGGGTCCTGGTGGCGGGACTCGCGTGGTCCGTGTTCAGCGGCGTGCTGCTGGGGGGATTCGTGAACGCGGCCAACGAGGCGTTCTCGCTGCGTGACACGGAGACCCCGGAGGGCGTGCACCAGCCGACTTCGGCCCTGCGCTCGGGTGGGCCCGGTTCCCTCGTGCCGTGGGACTCGCTGGGCAGACAGGGCAGGGTCTTCACCGGCAGCGGACCGTCGGCCCGGGACATCGGCGCGTTCACCCACAGCGCGGCGCAGGAGCCCGTCCGGGTCTACGCGGGGCTGACGACCTCCGGCGACACGGAGACCCGGGCCGAGCGAGCCGTCGCGGACCTCCGGCGGGCGGGCGGCTTCGAGCGCGAGAACCTGCTCGTGATGACCACCACGGGCAGCGGCTGGGTCGATCCCGCCGCGGTGGACTCGTTCGAATACCTCGGCAGCGGTGACTCGGCGACCGTGGCGATGCAGTATTCGTACCTGCCGTCGTGGTTGTCCTATCTCGTCGATCAGTCCAAGGCGCGTGAGGCCGGCCGCGAGCTGTTCGACGCGGTCTACGACGTCTGGTCCAAGCTCCCCCAGGACCAGCGTCCGCGGCTCTTCGTGGCAGGCGAGAGCCTCGGATCGTTCGGCGGGGAGACGGCCTTCAGCGGGGAGTACGACCTGCGCAACCGCACCGCCGGCACGCTGTTCGCCGGTCCACCCAACTTCAACACCCTGTTCCGCGAATTCAGCGATCAGCGCCAAGAGGGGAGCCCGGAGATCGAGCCCGTCTACAAAGACGGGCGGACCGTCCGGTTCACCGACGACCCGGCCGCCGGGATCCCGCCGACGGACGCATCATGGGAGGGCACGAGAGTGCTCTACCTCATGAACTCTTCCGATCCGATCGTCTGGTGGAGTCCCGGCCTTGCCCTCTCCGAACCTGAATGGATCGGCGAGGCACCCGGAGACGACGTGCTCGAGGCGATGGTCTGGATGCCGTTCGTGACCTTCTGGCAGGTCACCGCCGACCTGCCGTTCGCCACAGGTGTTCCGGACGGCCACGGCCACACGTACAAAGCCGCGTACGTCGACGGCTGGAACGCCGTGATGCGGCCGACCGGATTCACGGCAGCGGATCTGGACCGGCTGAAGGACATCGTCGGGCAGGAAGACTGAGCCGGGCCGCCACGGGGCCGTCGCCGAGGCGCGGTCAGCGCAGCAGGAACCCCGCCACGTAGCCGAACGCGTTGACCGCCCAGTGCAGTCCCATGGGTGCCAGCAGACTGCCGCTGCGGCGACGCAGTTCGCAGAACAGGACTCCCGCCGCCGCCGTGAACAGGACGGTCGCCGCGACCGCCAGGGCGGCACCGAGCACGGAGGTGCCGAAGACGGTCGTGAGAGCAGGTTTCGCCGTCGCCAGTGACGGCAGCACGTGCCACAGCCCGAACAGCAAACTCGACACGGTGGTCGCCCGGACCGCCCCCCGTGCGCGGCACAACAGACCGTAGAGCACACCGCGGAAGGCGACCTCCTCCACGAGGACGGTGCCGACGGGGACCAGCACGAGAACACGTGCCGTCAACTCGGTCGCGCTCATCCCCTCGTAGAGCCGGTCCTCGAACAGCGAGCGGGTGGCCGGCAACAGCGCTCCGGCCACGTAGACGGCGCCGACCACGCCCATCAAAACCAGTGCCCAGCGGCAGCCGCGGGCCAGTGTGCCGGGTGCCAGGCCCGCGTCCGCCCAGGTACCGCCGGCCCAGCGGAGCACACCGAGCAGCAGGACGCTCACAAGGAGTGCCGTCGTCAGGTCGAGCAGGCCGCTCCAGCGGTGCATGGCCACGTTGGCGGCGACGAGAACAGCGACGATGAGTCCCGAGGCCGGCCAGGTGCCGATGGGTCCCCGGCATCGGGTCCGCAGCGCGCTGCTGACGGTGCGGCGCCCTCGTCCCTCGCGCCGCTCGGCATCGTCATCGGGGCCGCGACAAGGCACCAGATCTGTCCTTCGGTTGCTCGCTCCGGCGGGGTTCGTGTCGCCCTCCCCTCGGCCTGACGCTACCGGGCACCTCCCCAGGGCGCTCGCTGCCGGCGCGGTATGTCGGAGAGGCACAGTCGGATGCCGCGGTGCCTGGATTCCGCCGCATCGGTCCCGCACTCCGGCCTGCCGACTTCGGCGATCAGTTTGCGGTGGCGCCCGGGGGGTGTCCCGTCTCCGGGCCCGCGGACCAGTGGACGGGGGCCCGCCCGAAGCGGCGTGCCGGCGGTGGTGGCGGCCGGGGGTTCAGGCGGTGCGTCGGAAGGTGTGGGGCCGGCGGGGAAGGGGGACACGCCCGGTGCGTCGCGGCGGGCGGTGGGCGCGGGCCGCACCCCGCGCCGGTACGCGGTACCTTCGGGCGCATCAGGAGTCGCAGCAGGCCGGCGTGGCCGGCCCCGCGCCCGGGAGCCGTAAGAGAGTGGAGCACAGCGTGAGCGTCAGGACGACCGAGTGGGCCGACCCGTTCGGGACGGCGCGGCTGCGGCGCGGCGTGCTCGACGCGTGGGGCGCGAGCCCCGCCCGCTTCCGGGAGGACGCCAACGCCGAGGAGGACCTCGCCCTCGGCGGCTACCGGGACCGCCTCGTCGTCGAACTGGCGCAGAACGCCGCCGACGCCGCGGCCCGTGCCGGTGTCCCCGGCCGGCTGCGGCTGAACCTGCGGCCCGCCGGCGCGGACGGCGAGCCCGCCGTGTTCGCCGCCGCGAACACCGGCGCCCCGCTGGACGCCACCGGTGTCGAGTCGCTCAGCACCCTGCGGGCCTCCGCGAAGCGTGAGGGCCACGAGGCGGCCGTCGGCCGGTTCGGCGTCGGTTTCGCCGCTGTCCTCGCGGTCAGTGACGAGCCGGCCGTCATCGGCCGTCACGGCGGCGTGCGCTGGTCCCTGGCGGAGGCCAGGGAGCTGGCGGGCCGGGCCGCCCAGGCCAGCCCCGGCCTCGGGGACGAACTGCGCCGCAGGGACGGCCATGTACCGCTGCTGCGGCTCCCGCTGCCCGCGGAGGGCACCGCACCGGAGGGCTACGACACGGTCGTCGTGCTGCCGCTGCGCGACGGCGCCGCCGTGGACCTCGTCGAGCGTCTGCTCGCCGGCATCGACGACGCGCTGCTGCTCACGCTGCCCGGCCTCGCCGAGATCGTCATCGAAACCCCCGACTCGACGCGGGTGTTGAAGCGTTACGAGCAGGAGCCGTATGTCCGCGTCGAGGACAGCGTCCACGGCGAGCGCCGATGGCGGGTCGTCAGCCACGGCGGGGCGATCGAGCCGGCGCTGCTGGCGGACCGGCCGGTCGAGGAGCGGCTGCGGCCGCACTGGACCGTCACCTGGGCCGTACCCGTCGACGACGAGGGCGCGCCCGCCCGGCCGCTCACCGCGCCCGTGGTGCACGCGCCGACGCCGACCGACGAGCCGCTGGGCGTGCCCGCGCTGCTCATCGCGTCGCTGCCGCTGGACACGACCCGCCGCCACCCGGCCCGCGGGCCGCTCACCGACTTCCTGGTGGAGCGCGCGGCGGACGCGTACGCCGAACTGCTCGGCGGCTGGCAGCCGGTGACCATCGGCCTCATCGACCTCGTGCCCGGCCCGCTCGGAAAGGGCGAACTCGACGGCGCGCTGCGGGCGGCGATCCTGCGGCGCCTGCCGCGTACCGCGTTCCTCGAGGCGGCGGTCCCGCGTGACGTGTCCGACGAGGACACCGGACTGCCGGACCGGGTGACCACCGGTGGTCTGCGGCCCATCGAGGCGGAGGTGCTGGAGGGCGCGGGCACGGACACGGTGCGCGTCCTGGCGGAGGTCATGCCGACGCTGCTGCCCGCCGGCCTCGAGCGCCGGGTGGAGCTGCGCACGCTGGGCGTGGCACGGGTGCCGCTGACGGAGGCGATCGACCGGCTGGCCGGCCTGGAACGCGAACCGGCCTGGTGGCACCGCCTCTACGACAGCCTCGCCGGCGTCGACCCGGACCGCCTGTCGGGTCTGCCCGTCCCGCTCGCCGACTCGCGCACCACCATCGGCCCGCGCCAGACGCTGCTTCCGCTCGCGGACACCCCGGCCGACCTGGCCCGCCTCGGCCTGAAGGTCGTCCACCCGGACGCCGCCCACCCGTTGCTGGAGAAGCTGGGGGCGCTGCCCGCGACGCCGCGCGCCGTTCTGCGGACGCCGCAGGTGCGCGCGGCGGTGGCGGCCTCACTCGACGAGGGCGAGGTGTGGGACGAGGATGCCGACACGCTCGACGCCGAGGAACTCGCCGAGACGGTGCTCGCGCTGGTCCGCGACGCGGAACTGGAGCCGGGCGACGAGCCGTGGCTCGGCGCGCTCGCCCTGCCCGACGAGGACGGCGAACCGGCTCCGGCCGGCGAACTGGTCCTGCCGGGCAGCCCGTTCGCGTCGGTGATGCGCGAGGGCGAACTCGCCCTGTGCGACGCCGAGCTGGCCGAGCGGTGGGGCGAACAGCCCCTCGCCGCCTGCGGCGTCCTCGCGAACTTCGCCCTGGTGCGCGCCACCGACGTCGTCCTCGACCCGGATGAACTCGAGCCGCGCGAAGGCGACTTCGCCGAGCCCGACGACGCGGGCCTGCTCGACGCGGTGGACGTGTGGGCAGAGGACGTCCTCGACCGGCTGCCGGACACGCCCGTGCCGCCGGTCGCCACGGAGATCGTCGCCGTGCGCGACCTGGACCTGGTGGACGACGACCGCTGGCCGCAGGCGCTCGCACTGCTGGCCCAGCCGCCGCTGCGGGACGCGCTCACCCAGTCCGTACGGATCCTGCTGCCGGACGGCACGACGGAGACCGTGCGCCCGTACACGGCGTGGTGGCTGCGCGACCATCCGGTGCTGGACGGCCGCCGCCCCGCCGGTCTGCGCGCGTCGGGCGCGGACCCGCTGCTGGAGGGCCTGTACGAGTCGGCCGACACGACGGGCTTCGCCGACGCGCAGGTGCTGCACGCCCTCGGCGTCCGCACCTCCGTCGCGGCGCTGCTGGACGAGCCGGGCGGCGCGGCGGAGCTGCTGTCCCGGCTGGCCGATCCCGACCGTGAGGTGACCGGCCGACAGCTGCACGGGCTCTACACGGCGCTCGCGGAACTGGACCCCGACCAGGTCACGCTCCCCGACGAGCTGCGCGCGGTGGTGGACGGAGAGGTACGTGTGGTGGACGCCGCCGACGCGTTCGTCGCGGACACCCCTGACCTGCTGCCGCTGTGCGCCGGTCTGCCCCTGCTCCCGGTGGCGCCGACGCGCGCGGCCGACCTGGCGGACCTGTTCCAGGTCAGGCGCCTGAGCGAGACGGTGGACGCGGACGTCACGACGGAGGGCGAGGAGCACGAGGTCCCGGAGTCCGTCCGCATCCTGCTGGGCCCGGCGACGCCCGACTCGTACATCGAGCACGAGGAGCTGGTCGCGGGCGGCACCGAACTCGACTGGCGCCGCACCCCCGACGGCGTGCTGCACGCCGCGACGCTGGAAGGCGTGGCGGCCGGTCTCGCCTGGGCGGCGGGCCAGTGGCCCCGCCGCTTCGAGGTCGCGGCGCTGCTGGAGGACCCGTCCCGTACGGAGGAGCTGGCGCGGGACCGCTGGTTCGACGCGTAGTCCGCCGCCGGGGGCCAGGTGCTGTCCGCGCGTACTTGCGAGGGAATCGCACCTGGTCACAGGGCGTATGACGGCTGTAGCCGCAAGGCGATTCCTGTGCGACGGTGGGTGCCATGGCGGGGATTCGGCACACTCATCCGAACGGGCACCACCACCACGGCGGCGATCACGAGCACCACGGCGGTCACGACCACGGTCCTGTGCGCGGCGGGGCGCGGCACCGTCTCGCTCACCTCCTCCGGCCGCACAGCCACGAGTCCGGTGACAAGGTCGACGCGGCGATGGAGACGTCCCGCGACGGGATGCGCACGCTGTGGATCTCGCTCGTCGTTCTGGGAGCGACGACTGTCGTCCAGGCCGTCATCGTCGCCCTGTCCGGGTCGGTGGCGCTGCTCGGCGACACGGTCCACAACGCCGCCGACGCGCTGACCGCCGTCCCGCTCGGCATCGCCTTCATGCTGGGCAGACGCGCGGCGAACCGCCGCTTCACGTACGGCTACGGGCGGGCCGAGGACCTGGCGGGCATCGTCATCGTGGCCGCCATCGCGGCGTCGGCGGTCGTCGCCGCCTGGATGGCCGTCGACCGGCTGCTGAACCCTCGCGACATCACGCACTTGTGGGCGGTCTCGGCGGCGGCGCTGGTCGGTTTCGCGGGCAACGAGTGGGTCGCCCGCTACCGTATCCGCACCGGCCGGCGGATCGGCTCCGCCGCGCTCGTCGCGGACGGTCTGCACGCCCGTACGGACGGATTCACCTCGCTGGCCGTCCTGTTGGGCGCGGGCGGCGCCGCGCTGGGCCTCCGGTGGGCCGATCCGGTCGTCGGTCTGCTGATCACCGCCGCCATCCTGCTGGTCCTGAAGGACGCCGCCCGCGAGGTCTGCCGGCGTCTGATGGACTCGGTCGACCCGGCCCTCGTCGGGACGGCGGAGACCGCGCTGCGCGGCGTGGAGGGCGTGCTGGACACCGGGCAGGTGCGGATGCGGTGGATCGGACACGCGCTGCGGGCGGAGGCCGACATCGTGGTCGACCCGCAACTGACCGTCGTCCAGGCGCATTCGCTGGCCGTCGCGGCCGAGCACGCGCTGATCCACGCCGTACCCCGGCTGACGGCGGCCACCGTCCACATCGACCACCGTCCCGTCGAGGGCGATCCACATGCGGCGCTCGCCCACCACGGCATTGTCAGTGCCGGCTGAAAGGATCGGCGGATGACCGACTCCGCAGCGATCACCGCGTACTGGGATGCAGCCGCCGCCGACTTCGACGCCGAGCCCGACCACGGCCTGCGATCCGCCGGGACCCGCGCCGCCTGGTCCCGACTGCTCACCGCCTGGCTCCCGTCGGACCCGTCGTCCGTGCTGGACGTCGGGTGCGGCACGGGCTCGCTGTCCGCGCTGGTCGCGGAGGCCGGGCACCGGGTCACCGGGGTCGACCTCTCGCCCCGGATGGTCGACCAGGCCCGGGCCAAGCTCTCCGCCGCCGGTCTCCCGGCCCGTTTCCTGGTGGGCGACGCGGCGGCACCGCCCACCGGCGACGAGCGGTTCGACGCCCTGCTCTCCCGCCACCTCGTGTGGACCCTGCCCGACCCCGAAGCCGCCCTCGCCGACTGGACGGCCCGCATCCGCCCCGGCGGCACGCTGATCCTCGTCGAAGGCCGCTGGCGCGAGTCCGGTCAGGCCGGCGTGGAGTACGTGGCGGGCGCGGAGGCCCTGCCCTGGCACGGCGGCGTCACGGCCGCCGACCTGTCGGCCGCCGTCCGCCCTCTCGTGACCGACCTGCGCGTCGAACCTCTCAGCGGCGACCCGGCCTTGTGGGGCGGCCCGGTGACGGACGAGCGTTACGCGTTGATCGCCCGCGTCTGACGGCGCCGGGGGCCCGGAGCCGGGCCGCGGGCGGTCGGACCGAGGGGCCCACGGACACGGCTCCGCCGCCGAAGGGGACCGCGCGTCAGATCCTGACCACGCGGGCGAGGCCGCCGCACAGCATGAGCAGGTCCTCGGGGTCCGAAGTCAGCACGGTGACGGGCGACGGTGAGGCGAGGGCGGTCGCGGCGACGATGGCGTCGAGCGCGTACTTGTGACCATGCACACCGGCCGCGGCGAGCAGCTTGCTCGCTCGACGCGCGACTGCCTCGGTGGGCGGGACGACGTTCACGCGTGAGACGGCGAAGTCGAAGCGGGCTTGGCCGACCTTCGGGTCACGTGCTTCGACGAGAGTGACCGAGCTGGTGACGACACGGAGATCGTCGGCCTCTGCCGCGACCAGCCATGCGGTGAGGGTGGGGTCCCGTCCCACCAGCTTGGAGAGTCCCTCGCAATCCAGGACAAGGGTGCCGCTCACAGGGTGTTCGTCGAATCGTCGGATTCGCCCCGCAGAATCGCTCGCTTCGCGTCCACCTCGGCCTGGTCGACCGGTCCGTGCTCACTTTCCGCGTCCTCGATCAGCTCGCGCAGGCGGTCCCTTTCCAGCTGCCGCTGGATGAGCGCCTCGACGTACGCGGACATTCCGCGCTTGCCGGTGCGCGCCTTCAGAGCCGCGATCGTCCCCTCATGGAGGGACACGGAGACGGGCCTGACCGGACCCTCGCCGGGAGCAGCTTCAGTCGCCATGAGGGACATTTTAACAATTCCTTTGTTATTCAGCAGGGGTAGGCGCGGGTCAGCACGCCGCCGCCAGGCCCACGGCCGGTGGGCAGTCGCGGCAGCGCCCCGGTTCGGCCGCGCGGAAGGCGCGTTCGCAGCCGCCGTCGCAGGTCTGCCAGGGGAGGACGGCGGGGGCCGGGGGCCGGTCGGGGAGGGGTGGGGGGAGTTCGCGGAGGCGGTAGGCGAGGATGCGGGCCGGGCGGGCCCGCAAGGGTTCCGGCAGGCGGGTGGTGAGGTGGGCGGTGATGTCCTCGGGGCCGACGCCGTGGTCGAGCCACTGGGTGACCGCCGGGGCGAGCCGGTCCGCCTCGCGCCGGGAAAGGATCAGCCTGCGGTCCAAGATGCGCAGTGAGGCCAGGATCACCGAGGCGCGGGGGTCGAGCGCGGGGTTCGCAGCCGGGCCCGCGGCAGGTCCCGGTTCCGCGCCGGTGGGCTCCGGGGCGGCGGGGCCCGGTTCCGTGGTGGCGCTCTCCGCGACGGCCGCCGGGTCCGGCTCGCGATCCGGTGCGCGATGCGGCTCGGGCCCGGGCCGCGACTCCGGCCGGGGTCCGGGTGCGGGCTGTTGCGGCGGGGAGGGCTCGGGCCTGTGGGGGCGCGGCCGCGGAGGCTTCGGGTCGTCGCCCGGTGGCACGGGTGGCACGGGTGGCACGTCGTGGAAGAACGTCCGGGTGCGGAGCCGGCCGCTCGGGCCGCGCTCACGGCGCCGCTCGAGATAGCCGTCCGCCTCCAGCTCCCGCAGGGCCCGGGAGATGAGGATCTCGCCCTCGGTGAAGTGCTCGCACAGCGCGTCGATGCGTACGGGCGCGCCGTCCGGCAGCGACAGGATGTAGCCCGCGACGCCGACCGTGACCGCGCTGCCCCGGCGCTGGAGCAGGGCGTTGGCGATCACCGTGAAGTCACCGGCGAGCCGGGTGCGGACGTGGATGACGCCGGAGATCGGAGCTCCGGCGGGGGCGCGCAGGGGCGCGTTAGACTGCCGTTCAGCCATCGGGAAGGGGCTTCTTCCTGGGTGGTGAGGCCCTCGATCGGGATTGCCGTCCCGGCCGGGGGCCGTCATATGTCTGAGGTTGTTGCCGCGAACGTAACGGCCAACTTCCCGCCCCCGCAAGCCGGTCACCCGTCCGGGTGATGCGGGGAGGGGAGGGTGGGCAGGTGGTTCTTTCCCTCAGGTTCTTCGGGGGAGTTCGTGGCCCACCGACCCCTCGCGGGCGAGGTCCCGGCGGGCCGGGAAGACCGGCGTACGCACCGGGTCCCGTTCGGCTCAGGCCCGGTCGGCGGCCTTCAACTCGCCTATGAACGCGGCCCAGGACGCGGCGGCGAAGGTGAGCGCGGGACGGTGCGGGGCCTTGCTGTCACGCACCGGAACCACGCCGGGGATTCCGTCGGCGACCTCGACGCAGTTGCCGCCCTCCTGATTGCTGTAGCTGCTCTTGCGCCAGGCGGCGTCGCGCGGACCGGGAAGGGAGTTCGGGGTCACGGTAGTCCTCCTCCATCGCGGATCGGATCATGGTGAGCGACCTGCGCGGGGGCAGGGCCGCTGCCCGCAGCCGATCGTAGGCCACCGCGAAACGCCGCACATCCGGCCGGTCTTCGAAGAGCTGACCGTGGTCCGCGCCTTCCGTGTAGGCGACTTCGGATCCGTCCGCCAGGGTCAGCACGGTCAGCGAGCCGCCCAGCACGTCGTGCGCGCCTTCGTCGAACGGCAGGACCTGCACCGTGATGTGCGGCTCGGCGGCGGCCTCCAGCAGACGCGCGAGCTGCCGTCGCATGACGTCGTCCCCGCCGATCCGCTTCCGCAGCACCGTCTCGTCGAGGATCACCAGCAGCTCCGGGCGGTCCGGCGAGCCGAGCCGCTTCTGCCGCTCCAGCCGGGCGGCCAGCCGCTCCTCCAGGTGCTGCTCGTCCCGGTGGGACAGGCCGACGCTCAGCACGGCCCGGGCGTACTCCTCCGTCTGCAGGAGACCCGGCACGACGTGCGCGGTGTACTCACGGATGGCCTCGGCCCGCGCCGAGTACGCCATGAACGTCCGCGACCAGTCAGGGAACGACTCCCGGTAGACGTGCGGCCACAGGTCGACCAGCAGCCCGTCCGCTCCGAGCGCCGCGTCGAGCGCCCGCGCGAGCTCCAGCGTCGGACGGGCGCCGGAGGCCCGCTCGACCTGTGTGATGCGAGTGCTGACCACATGGGTCTTCGCGCCCAGTTGTTCCTGCGTCAGACCGGCGGCCGTGCGCAGTCGGCGGACCCGGCAGCCGAAGAGCGCGGCCATCGACTCCTCGGGCTCAATTGCTTTGGCCATGGGCTTACTTCCGTTCCTTACGGCTTGCGGTGTAAGGCTGCATGCCCTTCCGAGCGTAGAGCCGCGCGACGACTCTTGAACACGGAACGTCACGGTCCGTACACGCACGGGTCGTGCATCGAGTAAGCGGCGAAACGGGACGGGCGACACAGTGCTGAGGACCATGACGACGCCGGGCGAAGGCCCGGACCACCAGCGGGCGGCGGACGAAGGACCGCGCACGGAAGGCCGGTTCGCGGCGCTGTTCGGCTCGACGCCCCGGGGCGCGCGGCTGGCCCGGCGGGTCGCCGTGCGGCACCTGGCCGAGTGGGGTCACCCCGCCGGCTCCGACCTCTCCTGCACCGTCGCCCTGCTGGTGGCGGAGCTGGCCGGGAACGCCGTACGGCACGGGCGCGTGCCGGGACGGGACTTCCGGCTCCGGATGACGCTGGACGCACGGCGGGTGCGCGTCGAGGTCTCGGACGCGTCCTCGGTGCATCCGCCGACCGACGTGCGAACCCCGGCCGCCGACGACGTGTCGGGCCGGGGGCTGGTTCTGGTGGACGTACTCGCCGACCGCTGGGGCGTGGAGCCGCGCCACCCCGCCGGGAAGACCGTCTGGGCCGAAGTGGCGGCTCAGTGCCCGCCCTTGGGCTCCCTGCAGCCGCCCTCGACGTAGTGCCCGTGCGCCTCCGCCTCCGCCGGGTCGGCCAGAGTGCCGGTGATGCACGGACCGGCGTCCGGGATGCTGAACGTGAACCCCGGGGCGACGCCTGTTTCGTACACCTCCACCGTCTCCGGCGGATAGCCGAGACGGCCGAGTGCGGAGCGCAGCGCCTTCTCGTCGTGTACGCCCGCCAGACCGGCGGTGATCCGGCGGGCGTGGGCGTCGCCCCGGCAGCGGGCGTCGGTGTCCAGGCGCGCCTGTGCCTTGTAGGCGTGGTTCTCCGCGACCTTGCGGGACCACGGGTCGGTGGGCGCCTCGGAAGGAGTCGGTTCCTCGGACGGCTTCGCCGGCGCGTCGGCGCAGATCTTCGCCACCTCCGGGAACCTCCGGTCGTGCGCGGCCTTCGCCGCCTTGGCCCGCGCTTCGTAGTCGATGGCCGGGGCGCTCGACGTTTCAGGCGTCGCAGTGGCGCCCGGGTCGTCGCCGACGACGGTTCCGCAGCCGGTGACGAGAGGCAGCGACAGCAGCACGGCGGCAACGCCGGTGACGGTGGGGGCGAGACGTTTCACCTGGGCACTCCGGCGGTCAGGGGAGGGGCGGGCGTACGCGGTCCGTCGATCCTTCCGCCCTGTGGGCGGCGTTGTCATGAGTACGCCTACTTACGCGGGTGCGCCGGGCCGGGCCGGCGGCTAGGCTCGGCCGTGTGACTGCCGGGTCGGCCATGGGCCACGCACGAGTGAGGCACCCGGCCTCGGCGTGAGCGCGGGGCGGGCCAGGGGCCCGCCGCTGTCTCTCCTTCTCTGACATGTCCCTTGAGGAACCAAGACTTGGAGAGTCGCCCCACCATGCCTCAGCAGCAACCGCCCGTCACATCCGTCCAGCTGAACCACACCGCCGTGTACGCCAAGGACCGCCGCCTGTCGGCCGAGTTCATCGCCGCGATCCTGGGCGTCGAAGTCGCCGCCCCGTTCGGGCCGTTCCTGCCCGTGGACCTCGGCAACGGCGTCACGCTCGACTACTACGAGCTCGCCGACGAGCCGATCCAGCCGCAGCACTACGCGTTCCTCGTGCCCGACGAGCAGTTCGACACGATGATCGCCCGCCTGGAGGCGGTCGGTGTCACGTACTACGCAGACCCGAGCCACACCGAACCGGGCGCGATCAACCGGCTGTTCGGTGGTCGCGGCGCGTACTTCGACGACCCGAGCGGCCACAACATGGAGATCATGACCCGGCCCTACGCCCGGCCGTAGCGGACGCGGCACGCGCGGGGGCGGCGTCCGGCCGCCCCCGCGCGTAGCGGGCTCAGTCGACGGTGTCGAGGACGTCGGCCAGGTCGACGAACTTGAAGTTGGTCGCCTCGCGGTCCCCGTCCCCGGGGGTGTCGTGGCCGTCCTGGACGACGAGCAGACCGTTCGGGTACCGGTGGCCGAGCGGGGCGTTCAGCACGGCCGCGCCGTCGCACTCCTCGGAGCCGTCGAGGGTGGCGGAGGCGGCGGTGATCCGGAAGCCGCCCTCGTACTCGTTCTTGTCGCCGACCTCGCGGTCGTAGAGGGCGAAGGTGTTGTCGCCCTGGCCGGAGGCGATCACATAGCCGTCGCCGTCCGGCTCGGTGAGCAGGGCGAGCCCTTCGACGTCGGCCGCCAGCCGGGTGCCGCCGTAACCGGGGTCGGCGCCGGGCGTGCACTCCTCGGTCTCCTCGTCGTACGTGCCGGGGACGCCGTACTCGCGGACCTTGTCGACGAGGACGGGCCTGCCGGTGAGGTCGGCGGGCATCCGCCAGACGCCCACGCGCTCCTGGCCCGCGTAGAGCATGCCGTTCGCCGGGTCGACGACCATGCCCTCCACCTGGGGCAGTTCACCGGGCTCGCCGCACGGGGACCAGGACGTGCCGTCGGGGAGCCGGAAGACGGAGGGCAGTTCGACGGTGCGGATCCTGTGGTAGCCGACCGTGCCGTCGGGGCGGGCGGTGATCTCCAGCAGGGCGATGCCCGTCCGGTTGCGGCGGCTGGCCAGGGCGTAGGAGCGGCCCGTCGACCGGTCGGTCCAAGTGGCCAGGCCGTATGCGGTCGCCTGCTCGTTGATCTCGTCCTGGCCGGACGAGAACACGGGCGCGGCCGCGGGATCGGTGACATCGGTCAGCGGGCCGCCGGGGCGGTCGCGGTCGATGCGGTAGAAGCGCAGCCGGTCGTTGCCGCGGTCACTGACGACGGCGAGGTCCGCCCGGCCCGTCCCGAGCCGGAGGCCCTGGAGAAGATCGACGTTGTTGAAGCGTCCGGGGGCGTCGTCCTCCGTGGCCGGGGCGGGTGCCGCGATCGACTGGACCTGCCGTGCGTCGAGGTCGTAGACCCGCAGGCCGCCCTCCTTCGCCGTGGCGACGACGAGGCTGCGGCCCGGGTCGGCGGCGTTGCGCCAGATCGCGGGGTCGTCGGCGTTGGCGTTGCCGCCCGCCTCGTCGTCGTAGAGCGTGGCCGTCTCCGCCCGCGGCTGGACGGCGGGCAGGGCTTCGGCCCGGCCGTGCGGGTGTGCCGTGGCGGGCACGGTCGCGGCGACGGCCGCGAGGGCCGTGCCTGCCACGAGAGCGGCGGTGCGGCGGGGGCGGCGCGGGGTCACATGAGCTCCTCTATGTCGAGTACATGACGCTTCGCTCGTCGTAGTGGACCCTCGTTGCACCCGGTGGGCAATGCGTGATGGCCGTATGACGCGCAGGTGAATTCGGGCGAGCCGACACGGACCGGGGGCGGCTGGGCCGCCTGGGCGCCCACCGGGGGCGGCGGTGGGCGCCGCCGTACCGTTTCCGCGCGCGCGTCGGGCCGCGGTCACTGCTTCCGCTTCACCGGCGTGAACGGGCCGGTACCGGAAGCTCCGAAGAACTCGATGTCGGTGCTCTCTCCGGCCGCCGATCCCTTCAGGCAGAGCGAGCCACCCGCGACCCGCAGGTCGACGAAGAACCGCGTGACCGGGCCGGACTGCTCGAGGCCGTGGATGCGCTCGTCGATGTAGCCGAGACCGTTCAGGACCTTCCTGACCTTGGCGGGGGTGGGATCGGCCAGCCCCATGAGCGCGTGGGTGACCCGCTCGACGTGGAGGTGGCCCGCGCACCACTCGGCAGCGCTCATGTCCACTCCCGGACCCGTCGTGGGAGCCGCCGGGTCGTCACCGTCCTGCCACGGCGTCCCCGCCGGATCCGCCGGCTCCGGCGGGTCGGTCCTGGGCGTCTTCGCCGGGCCGGTCGCCGGCGTCTCCGCCGGAGCGGCCGACTCCTCCCCGGACGACGGGGTTTCCGCGGAACACGGCTGCGCGACCGTCTCCAGCATCTCCGCGAAAGCCACCTGCGGATCGTGGGCGGCCGGTGACTCGGTGGCCCGGGCGCCGACGGCTCCGGCGGGCTTGCTGCGGGAGCCGTCGGCACCCGGTCTCTCGGTGCCGCAGGCGGTGAGCGCCAGAGTGGCGGCGACGACCGTCACGACGAGGCTGAGCCGCAGGCGGCGCGGCGAGCGGACCGTCGAGCCGGTCGAGCCGGT
Source organism: Streptomyces sp. NPDC054847 (assembly GCF_053610925.1). Lineage (NCBI taxonomy): Bacteria > Bacillati > Actinomycetota > Actinomycetes > Kitasatosporales > Streptomycetaceae > Streptomyces > Streptomyces sp. NPDC054847. Next base: position 19,339 of record NZ_JBSGZJ010000047.1, read on the forward strand.
CGGGGCGGGAGAGTCGGCGAGGGCGGGGGTGTGTGTCATGCGCACAGTTTTCGGCCGAGCCGCCCGCCGCCCTTGAGTACGCGTACTCAATCGGGTGCGCCGACGCACTCAACCTTCGACCCGACATCCACCGGCGCTCAGTGAGGCAGGACGGCCGGGACGTGTCTCTGTGACGGGTTGCTCTTGCTACCCGGCCGCCCTCCTCTTCGACGCCGTCCCATCCGGACGGGGCGCTGACCAAAACGGCGCCGGGCGGCGGCCTATGCCGTCGATTCCGGCTTCCAGTCCTCGACGAGGAGCCCGAGCAGCGCCTCGTCGAGGAACTCGCCCAACACCCAGGCCGAGGAGCGCAGTACGCCCTCGCGGACGAAGCCGTTGCGCTCGGCGGAGCGCAGCATCGCGGCGTTGTCCGCCAGCGTCTCGATCTGCAGCCGCTGCAGGCCGCGCACGACGAAGCCGTAGTGGCACAGCACCGCGACCACGTCGGTGCCGTAGCCCTTTCCGCGGGCGGACGGGAGCAGTCCGAGGCCGATGTGCGCGGACCGGTTGTGGTTATCGATGCCCCACAGCGTCGCGGTGCCGAGGAGCGTGCCGCCGTCCAGCTCCACCACGGAGAAGGGGACGTGCCCCTGCTCCTTGTCGTCCACCACGAGCCGCGGGTCCTTCGAGCCGGGCGTGATCGGCCGCCACGGCCCGCCTTCGGCCCGCGAGGAGTTGACCACGTCGTAGAGTTCGGCCCGCAGGACCGGGATGTCGTCCTCGTGGCGGGCCCTCAGCCCGACCTTGGTGCCCTTCAGCATGCAGGCTTCTTGTCCGACCGCGTCGGCGGGCGGCAACCGAATAGGCACGTCAACGGCCGGCCGAAGGGACGGACCCGGTGCACCCGGACACGACGCCGGCCCGCCGCAGGCCCTAGGCGGGAAAGCGCCGCCCCACCACCCGCCACGACAGCTCCAGCAGCGCCGCCGCCACCGCCGCGATCACGACGGCCGTCCACGGCATCGTCGTACCGACCAGCTTGAGCGCGAAGAAGTCCTGGAGCCACGGCACCGTCAGCACCAGCAGGAAGCCCAGTCCCATCGTCGCCACCAGGCCGATCCGCCACCACGTGTAGGGGCGGGCGATGATCGCGAGGACCCACATGGCGACCAGGAACAGGGTCAGCGTCGCCACGCTCGTCTCCGCGGCCAGCGAGGCCGGGCCCGAGTAGTGCGAGCGGGCCAGCAGATACGCACAGAAGGTCGCCGCCGCCGCGATCACGCCCGCCGGTACGGCGTAGCGCATCACCCTGCGGACGAAGTGGGGCTTGGCGCGCTCCTTGTTGGGGGCGAGCGCGAGGAAGAAGGCCGGGACACCGATGGTGAGGGTGGAGAGCAGGGTCAGATGCCGGGGCAGGAACGGGTACTCGACCTGGCTGCAGACCACGAGGATCGCCAGGAGCACCGAGTACACCGTCTTCGTCAGGAAGAGGGTGGCGACGCGGGTGATGTTGCCGATGACCCGGCGGCCCTCCGCGACCACCGAAGGCAGCGTCGCGAAGCTGTTGTTGAGCAGCACGATCTGGGCGACGGCCTTCGTCGCCTCCGAGCCCGACCCCATCGCCACGCCGATGTCCGCGTCCTTCAGCGCGAGGACGTCGTTGACGCCGTCGCCGGTCATCGCGACCGTGTGGCCGCGGGCCTGGAGCGCGCCGACCATGTCGCGTTTCTGCTGCGGACTGACCCGGCCGAAGACCGCTGCCCCGTCCAGTTCCGCGCCCATCGCCTCGCGCTCGGCCGGCAGCTTGCGCGCGTCGAGCGTCGCCCCGGCGCCGGGCAGGCCGAGCTTGGCCGCGACCGCGCCGACCGCGACCGCGTTGTCGCCGGAGATGACCTTCGCCGCCACGTCCTGGTCGGCGAAGTAGCGCAGGGTCGCCGAGGCGTCGGGGCGCAGACGCTGCTCAAGCACGACCAGAGCGGCAGGCGACTTCTCCTGCGGGGCTTCCAAGGTGCCTTCCGCCCGCGCGAGGAGCAGCACCCGCAGGCCCTCCCGGTTGAGCTGGTCGACCTCGGCGAGGGACGGGTTGCCGGCCGGCAGCAGTACATCGGGCGCGCCGAGGAGCCAGGTCGTACTCGCGCCGTCGCCGTCCGCGAAGGTCGCGCCGCTGTACTTGCGGGCGGAGGAGAAGGGCAGCGCGGCGGTGCAGTGGTGCTCCCCGCCGTCCGGGTAGGACGCGATGACGGCCTGGAGCGAGGCGTTCGGCCGCGGGTCGGACGCTCCGAGCGCGCCCAGGACCGCCCGTACGTGCTGCTCGTCCGCGCCGTCCAGCGTGCGCAGTTCGGTGACGTCCATGCCGCCCTCCGTGAGGGTGCCGGTCTTGTCGAGGCAGACGACGTCGACACGGGCGAGGCCCTCGATGGCGGGGAGCTCCTGCACCAGGCACTGCTTGCGGCCCAGGCGGATGACGCCGATCGCGAAGGCGACGGAGGTGAGGAGGACGAGCCCCTCGGGGATCATCGGCACGATGCCGCCGACGGTCCGCGCGACCGAGTCCTTGAAGTTGTTGTCCTTCGCCACCAGCTGGCTGATGATCAGTCCGATCGCGGTGGGGACCATCATCCACGTCACGTACTTGAGGATCGTGGAGATGCCGGAGCGCAGCTCGGAGTGGACGAGCGTGAAGCGGGACGCCTCCTCCGCGAGCTGTGCCGCGTACGCCTCGCGCCCGACCTTCGTGGCCGTGAACGCGCCGCCGCCCGCGACCACGAAGCTCCCGGACATGACCTGGTCGCCGGGCTGTTTGAGGACGGGGTCGGCCTCGCCGGTCAGCAGCGACTCGTCGATCTCCAGGTTGTCGGCCTCCACGATCTCGCCGTCGACGACGACCTTGTCGCCGGGGTCGAGTTCGACGAGGTCGCCGAGGACGATCTCGGAGGTGGAGACAGCGGCGGCGACACCGTCCCGACGCACCCTCGGTTTCGCCTCGCCGATGACGGCGAGGGAGTCCAGGGTCTTTTTGGCGCGCAGTTCCTGGATGATGCCGATGCCGGTGTTGGCGACGATCACGAAGCCGAAGAGGCTGTCCTGGATCGGGGCGACGAAGAACATGATCACCCACAGGACGCCGATGATGGCGTTGAAGCGGGTGAGGACGTTGGCGCGGACGATGTCGACGGCGGAGCGCGAACTGCGCACGGGTACGTCGTTGACCTCGCCCCGTGCGACCCGTTCCGCCACCTCCGCGGACGTCAGGCCGGTAGCGGGCGGCCCGCCGCCCGGTAGCCGCCGGGGGTGTACGGGGTCGAGTTCTGCGCCCGCGTCGATGACGGGTCCTTCCGGCTCGGGGCCGCGGCCCATGTCCGCCCGCTGCGTCATGGTTCCGACGTTACGGCCGGGCCGGTCCGTTCACCCCCGGGCGGCCGGAAGATCGGACCACGGTCGGACACGAATCCCCCTGGGGGACTACGGAGCAGGAGGGGCGCCCGGTTCCGGGTGCTCGGCGGCGCCGGCCGCGTCGGAGGTCCTGGCGCGCTTGATCGCGGCTTCCCGGCTGCGTACGTACCAGATGCCGATGAGCCCGAGGCCCGCGCCGGCCAGGCAGGTCCACACCCACCAGGTCAGGTCGCGGTCTTCGAACCAGCCGTAGAAGGGGACCTGGACGAGGAACATCACGAACCACAGGATCGTGCCGCCGGTGATGGTGGCGACGATCGGTCCCTCAAGGGGTTCGGGTGCCTCGTGCCGGGGGGTCCATTTCGCCATGCGCACAGTGTAGGCGGGGTGGGCGGGACGGCTGAGGGGCCGGGAACCACAAGGGTCTACGCGCGGAGAGTGGCGATCTTTCGTTCATATGTTCATACTGAAACTGATTCCGGCTGACTGGATTCCTTCGTTGGATCGTCCAAGTCTGGCCGGTTTTCTCTGCCCTTCTCGTGTCGCCCCCCTTCGCGTACGTCTGAGGTTTCCGCATGCCCCCCACGGCCACCGTCGAGGTCGGGTCTCCCGGCCTGCCGTCCACGCCCCCGCAGCCGTCCGGCGGTCTGGACCGCTTCTTCAAGATCACCGAACGCGGCTCCACGGTCGCCCGCGAGGTCCGGGGCGGATTCGCCACCTTCTTCGCGATGGCCTACATCCTCGTGCTGAACCCGATCATCCTCGGCAGCGCGAAGGACATGTACGGCCACCAGCTCGACGGCGGCCAGCTGGTCACCGCCACCGTGGTGACCGCGGCCTTCTCGACCCTCCTGATGGGCGTCATCGGCAACGTCCCGATCGCGCTTGCCGCCGGCCTCGGCGTCAACACGGTCGTCGCCCTCCAGCTCGCGCCCCAGATGGCCTGGGCGGACGCGATGGGCATGGTCGTGCTCGCCGGTGTCGTGGTCATGCTGCTGGTGGCCACCGGCCTGCGCGAACGCGTGATGAACGCCGTCCCGCTCGGCCTGCGCAAGGCGATCGCGATCGGTATCGGCCTGTTCATCATGCTGATCGGGCTCGTGGACTCGGGCTTCATCACCCGCATCCCGGACGCCGCCCACACCACCGTCCCGCTCCAGCTGGGCACCGGCGGTCATCTGCTCGGCTGGCCGGTCCTGGTCTTCGCCCTCGGCACGCTGCTCACCCTCGCGCTGATCATCCGCAAGGTGCCCGGCGCGATCCTCATCTCGATCGTCGTCATGACGGTGCTCGCGATGATCATCCACGCCGTGGCGGACATCGAGTCCTGGGGCCTGACGACGCCCGAATGGCCGGGCAATCCGCTCTCGACGCCCGACTTCGGCCTGCTCGGCCAGGTCAGCCTGTTCGGCGGCTTCGAGAAGGTCGGCCTGCTGACCGGCGTCCTGTTCGTCTTCACCGTGCTGCTGTCCTGCTTCTTCGACGCGATGGGCACCATCCTCGCCGTCGGCGACGAGGCGAAGCTCATGGACAAGGACGGCAACTACCCGGGCATCAACAAGGTCCTGGTCGTCGACGGCCTCGCCGTCGCCGCGGGCGGTGGCGCCTCCTGCTCCGCCAACACCTGCTTCGTGGAGTCCACGGCCGGCGTCGGCGAAGGCGCCCGTACGGGTCTCGCGTCGGTCGTCACCGGGGCGCTGTTCTCGCTGGCGCTGTTCCTCACGCCGCTCGCCACGATGGTCCCGTCCCAGGCGGCGACGCCCGCGCTGGTCGCGGTCGGCTTCCTGATCCTGGCCGGTTCGGTCAAGGACATCGACTGGAGCGACTTCACGATCGCCGCGCCGGCGTTCCTGGCGATGGTGATGATGCCGTTCACCTACTCGATCACCCACGGCATCGGCATCGGCTTCATCACGTTCAGCGTGCTGCGCCTGGCCGTCGGACGCGGGCGCGAGGTGCCCGTGGCGATGTACGCGGTGTCGGCGGTGTTCGTCTTCTACTACGCCATGCCGGCTCTCGGTCTCACCTGACGGGTCGCCCTCGCGTGAGGGCCGTCCCTGCTTGACGGACCGCCCTTGCCCGACGGACCACCCGAACGGCTGCCGCGTGATCGTTTCTGCGGGGCCGTCCGGCGGGGCGTCGGGCGGGGTCGCCCTCAAGGGGCCCTCACGTGACGCCGTAGAACTTCTCCGTCTCGTCGACCGCCGCTTTGAAGCGCTCGTCGAAGTCGTCGCGAATGAGCGTCCGGACCACATAGTCCTGGACGCTCATTTGTCGTTTCGCCGCATGCTGCCGGAGCCGGTCGAGCAGCTCACCGTCCATGCGCAGGCTGAGCACAGTCGATTTCATGCGGTCAGGGTCGCCGGACTCCCGCCGCCAGGACGTCACTTTCCGGCTGTCTCTCACTCATATGGGTGACACATCTATAAGGCCCGTAACCCACTGGTCTTTAGCCAGAGTAATGAGTTACGCTAACAACATGCCTGACCTGTCCCACGGTACTGACGCGGACGTCGCCGCCGTGAACTCGCTCCGCTCGGCCGTCATGCGGCTGGGCCGCCGCCTGAAGCACCAGCGCGTCGACGAATCGCTGAGCCCCACCGAGATGTCGGTGCTCGGCACACTCGCCCGCTGCGGTTCGGCCACCCCCGGTGAGCTGGCCCGCAAGGAACACGTGCAGCCGCCGTCGATGACCCGCATCGTGGCGCTGCTCGAGACCAAGGGACTCGTCCGGCTCGAGCCGCACCCCGACGACCGCCGGCAGAAGGTGGTCAGCCAGACCGAACAGGCGGAGACCATGCTCGAGGAGTCCCGCCGCAAGCGGAACGCCTGGCTGGCCTCGCTCGCCGAAGGTCTGGACGAGGCGGAGTGGGCGAAGCTGCGCGAAGCCGCCCCCGTCCTGGAGAAGCTCGCACACATGCAATGACCGCGGGTGGAAGCGCAGCGCGTCCACCCGCACGCTTTACACGTAATGCCACCTGAGGAGGCGAACCCTTTTGAGTACGGGATCCGGAGCAGACTCCGCCCCCGCACCGACCGACCCCGACACACCGTCCACCCGGCACGACCGCAAGCAGAGCATGTTCAGCTCGCTGAAGATCCGTAACTACCGGCTCTTCGCGACCGGACAGGTCGTGTCCAACACCGGCACCTGGATGCAGCGCATCGCCCAGGACTGGCTGGTGCTCAGCCTGACCGGATCCGCGTCCGCCGTCGGCATCACCATCGCGCTGCAGTTCCTGCCCATGCTTCTCTTCGGCCTGTACGGCGGGGTGCTCGCGGACCGGCTGCCCAAGCGGCAGCTGCTGCTCGCCACCCAGGCCGCGATGGGCCTCACCGGCCTGGCGCTCGCCGTGCTCACGCTCAGCGGCCACGTCCAGGTCTGGCACGTCTACCTGACGGCGTTCCTGCTCGGCCTCGTCACCGTCGTCGACAACCCGGCCCGGCAGTCGTTCGTCGCCGAGATGGTCGGCCCCGACCAGCTGCGCAACGCCGTCTCCCTCAACTCGGCCAACTTCCAGTCCGCGCGCCTCGTCGGACCCGCCGTGGCCGGTGTGCTGATCACCGCCGTCGGCAGCGGATACGCCTTCCTGCTCAACGGCCTCTCCTTCATCGCGCCCATCGCCGGACTGCTGATGATGCGGGCCTCCGAACTCCACAAGGTCGAGCGCGCCCCGCGCGGCAAGGGCCAGCTCCGCGAAGGCCTGCGGTACGTCGCCGGCCGGCCCGAGCTGATCTGGCCGATCGTCCTCGTCGGCTTCATCGGCACTTTCGGCTTCAACTTCCCGATCTGGCTGTCCGCGTTCGTCGACGACGTCTTCCACGGCGACGCCGGTACATACGGGCTGCTCAACACGCTGATGGCCGCCGGCTCCCTGGCCGGCGCGCTGCTCGCCGCCCGGCGCGGCACCTCGCGGCTGCGGCTGCTCGTCGGCGCCGCGGTGCTCTTCGGAGTGCTGGAGATCGTGACCGCCTTCGCCCCGGCCTTCTGGATCTTCGCGGTGATGATGGTCCCGATCGGCATGTTCGGCCTGACGGTCAACGTGACCGCCAACTCGAGCATCCAGATGGCGACGGACCCGCTGATGCGGGGCCGCGTGATGAGCCTCTTCATGATGGTCTTCACCGGCGGCACGCCGCTGGGCGCGCCGCTCGTCGGCTGGATCACCGACACGTACGGCGCC
>NZ_JBSGZJ010000048.1:0-26252 GCF_053610925.1 Streptomyces sp. NPDC054847
GCGGTCGACGTCTGTCGGGTCGTCGCAGCCGTCACCGGGGGGATCCGTCTCCGCGGCGATCAGCATCGGCCCGCCGATGGGGTCGGTGCGCCGCCACAGGTTGCGCCAGCAGTCGACCTCGCTGCTGAGCTCCAGCAGCGCCTTGGGCCCGAAGTAGGCGGGGAACCAGCGCCCGTACAGGCGCTCCAGCGGCGATCCGTACGTCAGGAGCGCCACCCGTTTGCGGGTGGCGGCGGGCAGCTGCCACACGGCGGCCGCGGCGAGCACGCTGCCCTGGGAGTGCCCCGAGATCACCAGCCGGCCGCCGGTCCGCCCGGTCCAGGTGCACATGCGCCAGGTCAGGTCGGGGACGGCCCGCTCGGCGTAACACGGCGGCGCGAAGGGGTGCGCGGCGCGCGGCCAGAAGGTGCCCACGTCCCACAGGATGCCGATGGTGCGCCGGGCGGAGGCGTCGCGGTAGGCGCGGCGGCCCATGGTGACGAACAGTATGAAGCCGAAGCCGACGAGCCAGGAGCCGAGCGCCTGCGCGGTCTCGGCCGCCGACTCCGCGGGCCCGTCCCCGAAGGAGCGGCCGGGCACCTCGCCGCTGAGCCACGCGCCGCCGACAGCCGCGGCGCCGAGCAGCAGGGTCGCGCCGGAGACGACGCCGACGATCAGCGGGGCGACGTCGGTGAGTGCCGCCCGGGCGCGGGTGCCCGCTATCCGGCGGGTGCGGACACGGTCGCGGCGGCCTTCGCCGGGGTCGCCGTCGAAGTACTCGGCCTCGATCTGCGGCACGAGACGGCGTGCGGCGAGCCATGTCCGTACGGCGAGCAGCACGGCCGGTACGAGCAGCACCGCCAGGAGGACGGGGATGACGGACGCCTGCCAGCTCAGCAGCACCGGCGGGCCCGGGATGGTGCCCTCCCCGTCCATGCCGGGCGTGCCGGGTCCGTCGAGCCAGTCGGCGACGCGCTGGGCGACGCCGCCGGTCATCACGCCGCCGAGCGCGCAGGCCAGCATGGCGACGGCGGGCCCGCCGAGCCCGTGCAGCACGGTGCGGGGGTGCCGGGCGCGGCGGTGCAGCCGCCGGGCGGCGACGGCCAGGGCGACGACGAGGGCGCCCTGGGCGAGGACGATCACCCGGAAGGTGACGTCACCGGGCAGGGTGCCGGCGGAGGTCCATCCGGGGCGTGACCAGGAGGCGTAGAGCAGCGACAGGGCGAGCAGTGCCAGGGCGGCGCCCGGCAGGCAGCGCACGGCGGCCCGGTCGATGCCGGCGTCGACGCGCCGCTCGCTGCGTCCCCGGCGGGCCACCACCCAGAGCACGGCGGCCGCGCCGGCGACGAGCGCGCCTTCCAGGAGGATGCCGCAGATCTTCAACAGGGTGTCCTCGCCGCCCCGGTCGTGCCGGGCGGCGGCTCCGGCGACCGCGGCGGCGACGGTGAGTAATCCGGCGGCGGTGTGGGCGGCACGCAGCCGGGCGACGAGCCGCCGGCCGTACCAGAAGCCGGGCCTTCCCAGCGCGGGCCGGACGAACGGCTTCCGCTGTTCCGCGGCCTCACCGGCGCCGCGGCCGTCGTGGTCTTCGTCCGCCCCGCGGCCGTTGTGATCGCCGTCGGCCTCCGGAGCGTCTTCGTCGTCCTCGTCGTCCCCGGCGGCCGCGTCACCGACGCCGGTCGGCGGGCGCTGCGACTCGTAGGCGCTCCAGGTCCGGTTGGACAGGTACCAGAGCAGCGCGACCAGCGCGGTCGGCACCACCGCGGCAAGCGCCAGGCGCCGCCCCGGCTGGGACCACCAGCCTTCCCTGGCGGCGGACATGAAGCCGAGCCATGACCTCTCGTCGCTGCACTTGTCCGACCCGGCGCACTGCCAGGCCAGCAGGTCGAGCGCGACCTCACAGGCCGCCGCGGTCAGCAGCACGGTGAGGCTGAGGGCGACCAGGCGCACCAGCGCGCCGTAGAGACGGGTGGTCCTGCGTCTTCCCTTGGCTCTGGGCCGCATCCAATGTGCGAGGTTGACGACCATGAACGGGAGCAACAGCAGCCACAGGGCGCGAGCGCCGTTGCCGGACGTGAGGTTGGACCAGCAGTACGCCTCGGGGATGGGCCGGTCCTGGTACTCGCCGGGGCGGTTCTCCGCCTCCGCGTCGTCGGTGCGGCGGTACACGGCGGCCTTTTCGTCGCCGGTTATCCGTACGGTACGGGGGTCGCCGAGCATGTCCTGCGGGGTCGCTCCGCCGACACCGTGGACGAGAAGCTCGAGTGCGGGACCGCCGCTTCGCGGTGCCTGGGTGGCAGGGGACACTGCGGTGACTCCCTCATCTCGGGACGAGCCGGAACACAACAGGACGGACGGGGCGGAACCCGATGGCCCGGTACGGTGCGGCCCGGCCCGGTGTGCCCCCCGCGGCAACGATGGCGACAGAATCGCGGATCACGACAGCCCGCCGCACCGCTCTCACGGAATCTCCCCGAGCCCGACGGGCAATACGCGTGCGAGGATGAGAAGCCTTGGCCACGGCCTCGTGGGAGGACGTGGACGGCGTACGGCGACCAGGAAGGACCGGCCCCGGCGGTGAGCGACAACCAGAACCTCCTCGCGGAGCAGCGGCGTGCTCTGATCCTCGACGAGGTGCGCAGGCGCGGCGGGGTCCGGGTCAACGAACTGACCCGCAGGCTCAATGTGTCCGACATGACCGTGCGGCGCGATCTGGACGCCCTGGCTCGGCAGGGCGTCGTGGAGAAGGTGCACGGCGGCGCCGTCCCGGTGGTCGAGGCGAGCACGCACGAGCCCGGGTTCGAGGCGAAGTCGGCGCTTGAGCTGAGGGCGAAGGAGGACATCGCGCGGGCCGCGGCGGGCCTGGTGGCGGCCGGCAGCGCGATCGCCCTGTCCGGCGGAACGACGACGTACGCGCTGGCGCACCATCTGCTGGACGTGCCGGACCTGACGGTCGTCACCAACTCGGTGCGGGTGGCCGACGTCTTCCATACGGCACAGCGGTCGGGCGGCGCGGGCGGCCAGCGGCCGGGCGCCGCGACGGTGGTGCTCACCGGAGGAGTGCGCACGCCGTCGGACTCGCTGGTCGGGCCGGTGGCCGACCAGGCGATCCGCTCGCTGCACTTCGATGTGCTGTTCCTCGGCGTGCACGGCATCTCGGCGGAGGCCGGTCTGTCGACGCCGAATCTGGCGGAGGCGGAGACCAACCGCCACCTCGTGCAGGCGGCGCGCCGCGTGGTGGTGGTCGCGGACCACACCAAGTGGGGGACGGTGGGCCTCAGTTCGTTCGCCGGGCTCGACGACGTGGACACCCTGGTCACCGACGCGGGGCTGTCGGCGGCGGTCCGCGAGGAGATCGCCGAGCATCTGCCGTCGCTCGTCGTCGCGGGCGAACAGGCCGACGCGCAGGACGGCTGAGCGGTGTGAGCACCTTCCGTATCGGACGGGTCACCGGTCTGCCGGCCGCCGAGTGCTGGCTGAAGGTCACGGACTGGCCGGCGCACGGGGCGGCGGTGCCGCTGACCGCCGTCACGGTGTCGGGCCCCGGGCCCGCAGGCGTGGGCACCACGGTCGTCGCGCGCAGTGGTACGGGCCGGTTCCGCTTCGACGATCCGATGGAGATCGTCGAGTGGGAGCCGCCGTCGGCGGGCCGGCGGGGCCGCTGCCGTCTGGAGAAGCGCGGCCGGGTCGTGACCGGCTGGGCCGAGATCGAGGTCCATGGCACGGACTCCGGTTCGGTGGTCCTTTGGGTGGAGGAGTTGCGCCTCGCCCGGCTGCCGCGGCTGCTGGACCGGCTCGTGACCCGGGTAGGAAGACTGGTGTTCGCTCGCGCGCTCGACGAAATCCTGAGCGGCCGGGCGGGGCACTGAGGGCGGACATCGGACCGGGCTGCGGCTATGGTGTGCGGTCCCGTCGTCCGCCGCTGGAGATAGGACTCCCATGGCACGTCAACTCCGCCCCATAGACCTGGAGTTCGTAGAGAGCGCACCGCTGCGTCTGGTCTTCACCGCGCATCTCACGGCGTCGCCGCAGGCGTTGTACGCGGCACTCGCCGACGATGTCGCCGGCTGGCCCGAATGGTTCACCGCGGTGACCGCGGCCCGGCCCGTGGACGACGGCGCGGGCCGCGAGATCAGGCTCAAGGGCGGCACGGTGTTCACGGAGACGGTCCTCGCGCGGGAGCCCGACACCCGCTACGCCTATCGCGTCGACCAGACCAACGCCCCTGGGCTGCGGGCCCTGTTGGAGGAGTGGCGGATCACCCCGATGCCGACCGGATCCCGGGTGCAGTGGACGTTCGCGGCCGACGGCCCCGCGCCGCTCCGGATCGTGCTGCGCCTGGGCCGTCCCGGGCTGGGGCGCGCTTTCAAGGACGCGATGCGCAATCTGGACCGCCGGCTGGGCCGCTCCACCGGCTGACCCTCGATTCCGGCCGGTCAGCAGGGCCAGACGCCGCCGGCGAGGAACTCCTCGATGGCGACCGTGTACGGGTGGATGTCCAGCCCCTGTTCGGCGAGCCAGCCGTCCGAGTAGTACTTGTCGAGATAGCGGTCGCCCGGATCGCAGATGAGGGTGACGACGCTGCCCTTCTCTCCCGCGGCCACCATCTCCGAAACGATCTTGAACGCGCTCCACAGCCCGGTACCGGTCGAGCCGCCCGCCTTGCGCCCGATGGCCTGTTCCAGGGCCCGTACGGCGGCGACGCTGGCCGCGTCCGGCACCTTCATCATCCGGTCGATGGCTCCCGGCACGAAACTGGGCTCCATGCGGGGCCGGCCGATGCCTTCGATCCGCGAGCCGCAGTCGCTGCTGGCCCGGGGGTCGCCGTGGGTCCAGCCGTCGAAGAAGCAGGAGTTCTCCGGGTCGGGGACGCAGATGCGGGTGTCGTGCTGCATGTAGTGCACGTAGCGGGCGATGGTCGCCGAGGTGCCTCCGGTCCCGGCGGTCGCGACGATCCAGGCCGGTTCCGGATAGCGCTCGAGGCGCAGCTGCTGGTAGATCGACTCGGCGATGTTGTTGTTGCCGCGCCAGTCCGTGGCCCGTTCGGCATAGGTGAACTGGTCCATGTAGTGGCCGCCGGTGCGCTCGGCGAGCGCGGCGGACTCCTCGTACATCCGGCGCGGATCGTCGACGAAGTGGCACTGCCCGCCGTGGAACTGGATGAGGCGGATCTTCTCGGCACTCGTGGTGCGCGGCATGACGGCGACGAAGGGCACACCGATCAGCTTGGCGAAGTACGCCTCGGAGACGGCGGTCGAGCCGCTGGACGCCTCGATGACGGGCTTGCCGGGTCTGATCCAGCCGTTGCAGAGCCCGTACAGGAACAGCGAGCGGGCCAGCCGGTGCTTGAGGCTGCCGGTGGGGTGGGTGGACTCGTCCTTGAGGTACAGGTCGATCCCCCACTGTTCGGGCAGCGGGAAGCGCAGCAGGTGCGTGTCGGCGGACCGGTTGGCGTCGGCCTGGACCTTGCGTACGGCCTCTTTGAGCCATGCCCGGTAGTGGGGATCGCTGCGGTCGACGTCGACGGTCACGGCCGGCGCGCCCGGTGCCTGCTGCTGCCCGGTGCTGTTCATAACGTCGCCCTCCGTCTGCGGTCCTCGGTGCCGTCATCCGGCCACACCGGCAACAGTAAGCCCGCCACCTGCGTAAACGTTCGCTTTGGGTATCCATAGGCGCTGCTTGTGGCGTGACTGCGCCGGGCGTACTGGTGTGCACGGCGCGAGTTGTGCACACTTCCAGGAGAGTCGCTGCAAAGGGGGCGGACGCAATGGCCATGGCAGAGCCGGAATTCAGCGCCACGGGGGTGCGTATCGAGCGCTGGCCACGCTCGCTCACCCGGGCCGGACAGGTGCTGATCAAGGACGGCAGGCTGGCGCTGATGACCAGTTACGGCCGGGTGATCGAGAGCGCACCCGTGCGTGCGGTCACCGCGGGACGGCCGTGGTTCGCGGGGGACGACAGCACGGTGGCGACGCTCAACGGCAAGCGGTACCGGCTGACCATGGGTCAGCGCAGCCGACGGCCCGATGCCCGCGCCCTGGCCGGGCGTTTCCTCGAAGCGGTGCGCGGAGCAGGCGGTTCCGAGCGCTGAGACGCGCGGAAGTCCCGTGAGTTGCGGGCCCCTCAGCGATGGTCCACGCTGGTTCCACATCACTCAGGGTGCACCGGCGGTTACGCTGCGATCCAGCCCCGCCGGTCTGATCAGCAGGTCGGCCGACTGCTGGATCGCTTTTCTCGTCTTCTTCCGGACTATTTCGGGGAGTCGCAGCCGTGATCAGCCAGCCAAGCAGGCACTGCACGGTGGAGCTCCAGGCCCTGCCGTCGCGGATCGGTCAGGTCCGCAGAATCATCTCGGCGCAACTGCGCTACTGGCATCTCGATCCTTTGATCGACCAGGCGGCGCTGGGCGTCACCGAGCTGCTGACCAATGTCCACCGGCATGCTCAGCCGGACAAGATGTGCACCGTGGACGTCGAGCTGCTGCTCGACCGGCTCACAGTGTCCGTCCACGACCACGATCCGCGGATGCCGACTGTCCGCAGGCCAGGGGCGTCCGCCACATCGGGACGGGGCCTCGCGCTGGTGGCCGCCATGAGCGAGAGCTGGGGCGTGCGACCACAGGGCGACAGCGGCAAGGTCGTCTGGTTCACGCTTCCGGCCTCCTGCCCCGCCGTCGCCATGCCGCCCCGTGCGGCGGTCTACGGGGCGACGACCATCGGCCCGTTCACCGGTGCACCAGAGGCCGAGATCCTGCCGGTCGTACCGGAGACGGAGACGGCTGCCGCCCGGTCGGCCGTAGCCGGCTGACCGGACGGACAGGGGTCGCGCGCACCTCGGCTGCGCCTTCTTGAGTGCGGCGGCGATCGGCCGCGGGTCGGGGGCTGTGTCCGGCCCGGTGGTGACGGTGCCGGTCATGCACCGCCCTTGGACACGCGGCCGAACTGCTCCTCCAGGACCGACAGGCGCCGCCAGTACTCCTCCTCGTCGATCTCGCCCGCCGCGAAACGGCGGCCCAGGGCGGCGATGGGCGAACTCTCGGCGATCGGCGGGCGGGTGCCCTGCCACCGCGCGGGACGGCCGCGCCAGACGCCCGTGCGGCGCAGGACCGTGACGGCTCCGACGACGACGGCCGCCCAGATCAGCGGGAAGAACAGGATCCACGGGCCGGGCCCGTCGTAGGCGAGCGCGTTCATCTCGATCACTCCTCGGGGGCGATGGGGCGTTTCCTTGTTCGCTTCGAGGCTCACGCCGACAGGGGGTACGAGTCGTCGTACGGCCGGCGGCAGTGTGCGTACCACCCGCGGAGTACGCGGCGTCCGCGCGGCTTCTTCCATCGACGTTCCCTTCTGTACCTACTGGTATGTACAGTGGCCTCATGAGTACTTCCGAGCGACTGATCGAGGCCACTCGCGAGTTGCTGTGGGAACGCGGTTACGTGGGCACCAGTCCCAAGGCGATCCAGCAGCTCGCGGGTGCCGGCCAGGGCAGCATGTACCACCACTTCGCGGGCAAGCCGGACCTCGCGCTTGCCGCCGTCCGGCGCACCGCCGACGAGATGAGGGCGGCCGCGGCGGCCTCACTCGACGGACCGGGCACCGCGTACGAGCGCATCGCCGGCTACCTGCTGCGCGAGCGGGACGTGCTGCGCGGGTGTCCCATCGGCCGGCTGACCATGGACCCGGACGTCATCGCGGACGACCGGCTGCGGGCACCGGTCGACGAGACGCTCGACTGGCTGCGCGGGCGGCTGGCGTCGATCGTCGAGGAGGGCGGGGAACGTGGCGAGCTGAACCCGGCCCTCGTTTCGGCCGACATCGCCGCGACGATCGTCGCCACCGTCCAGGGCGGCTACGTACTGGCCCGCGCTTCCGGCTCTGCTGCCGCCTTCGACGCCGGCGTGAGGGGACTGCTCAGCCTGCTGAAGCCCTCCGCCGCGGACAGGAGGTGAGTGCGGCGTGCACATGATGCAGTACGAGATCACGCTTCCCGCCGACTACGACATGGGCGTCATCCGCGAACGGGTCGCGACACGAGGACATCTGCTCGACGACTTCCCCGGCCTGGGGCTCAAGGCCTACCTGGTGCGGGAACGCGGCGCGGACTCGCCGGTGAACCAGTACGCGCCGCTGTACCTCTGGGCGGCGCCGGAGGGGATGAACCGATTCCTGTGGGGCCCCGGGTTCCAGGGCATCGTCGACGACTTCGGACGGCCCGAGGTGCGGCACTTCACCGGACTCGCCTACTACGACGGCCCCGCCGCGGGGCGCCGACCGCGCACCGCCGTCCGGCGGCGCCTCGCACTCGCCCCGGGCGCCGCACCCGCCCCGCTGGTGGACGAGGCCGTGCGGGAGACGGAGCGGCTCGCCGCGCTGGACGGCGTCGTCTGCGCCGCGCTCGCCGTCGACCCGCACCACTGGGAGCTCCTCCACGTCACGCTTTGGGCCGACGACCGGCCGGGAGCCGACGGCGACCGCTACGAGGTGCTGCACCTCTCGCAGCCGCAGCGCGCGGCGCTGCGGCGCGGCAGACACTGGTGATCACCGATGCGGCGGGCCCTGCCGCCCGTGCGGCCCCCCGCGCCTGCGCGCCAGATGCCGCCTCGTCCACATCTCGTGGCCGATGCGCCCCGCGATCGCGCCACCGTAGACGACCACCCCG
The DNA here is from genome assembly GCF_053610925.1 of Streptomyces sp. NPDC054847. Classification (NCBI taxonomy): domain Bacteria; kingdom Bacillati; phylum Actinomycetota; class Actinomycetes; order Kitasatosporales; family Streptomycetaceae; genus Streptomyces; species Streptomyces sp. NPDC054847. Next base: position 8,638 of record NZ_JBSGZJ010000048.1, read on the forward strand.
ACTCCTACGAGCCAGGACTGGACCACGAGAACCGTGCCGAACGGGCCGTAGGTCACCGCGTTCGACGCGATCAGCGGGGAGAAGACGAGCTGGGAGAAGACCCGCAGCCCGAGCAGGGCGATGGCTGTCGCGACGGCCCCCGGCAGGAGGGCCCGCCAGCGCACCCGTCCGCAGAGCAGGACCCGCTGGGACGCCCAGAAGAACAGCACCGTGCCCGCGAGGTCACCGATGGCCCCGATCGCCGCCGAGAGCAGCGACTCGCCCGGCAGCGGGGTGCTCACGAAGATCATCAGGTAGATGATCAGCATCCCCAGCCACACGACATGCCGCCACATCGTGTGCCAGCGGGCGGCGGGCAGGTCCCAGACCTTCTCGTACGTGGTCTGCACGGCGGAGCCGAACGTGAGCCCGAAGACGGCGAGCGCGGCGAGACCGAAGGCCGTGGTCCGCTGCAGCGCCTGGCGTGGCAGGCCGAACAGCCGCTCCACCTCGTCCTGCGAGGACTCCGCGAGCCCCAGCGCCTGGCTCATCCACCGGGCGAAGCCCTGGCCGCTCGCCGGGTCGGTGGCCGCGACGACGATCAGCAGCGGCACGAGCGTCAGGAAGCCGAGTGCGGCGAAGCCCATGGCGCGGTGCATCAGTTCGAGCCCGCGGCCACGGCTCCAGCCGACCCCGAGCGGCGACTCGGCCAGCTTGCGCCACAGGCGCATCAGACGGTGCGGGTGGGCGGGGTCGTAGCTCACATGTCGTGGCCTACCCGAAACCGCCGCCGAACCGGCCGGTGTGCCTCCGGACGGGTGGCCCGGCCCGCGGCCGCCTGGTGCCCCCGGCGTACCGGACCCGCGGACCGGCTTCCGCCGGCCGGAGGACGCAGCCGGACCGGAACGGCGGACGTGCGTGCCGCACGGACCGGCGGACGCACGCGTGCGTGGCGGAAGCGACGGACGCCTTCGGACCGCGCCGTCGGGCGATCGCGCCAGGAGGTGGTCGAGGACAGGCGGACGGGCGCGTGCCGCAGGACCGGCGACGGCCTTCGGACCGTGCCGTCGGGCAGGCGCGCCCGACAGACTTCCGCCCGCCTGCCCGGCGGAAGCGGCGGACGCCTTTGGGCCGTGCGTCAGGCGAGCGCGCCCAAGGGGTCGTCGAGGACCGGCTGCCAGGCCAGTTCCGCCGCGCCGACGAGGCTGTTGTGGTCGAGGGTGCAGGCCAGGATGGGGACGCCGCCGCTCCTCCCCCACAGGCTGCGGTCGGCGACCACGGCCCGCAGCCGGTCGGGGTCGGCGTCGAGCAGTTCCCGGTGCAGGCCGCCCAGGATGATGCGGTCCGGGTTGAGGATGTTGACGAGGCCCGCCAGCCCCAGCCCCAGACGGTCGATGAGCTCCTCCGCCGCGGCGCGCACGGAGGGGTCGTCGTACTCCTCGCGGAGCACGTCCCTGGCCCGTTGCAGCAGGGAGACCTCCGGGCCGGGGTTGCGGCCCGCCGCGGTCAGGAAGGCGAGCGGGTCCGTCTCGACGTCGAGGCAGCCGCGGCTGCCGCAGTGGCAGGGGCGGCCCTCCGGGTTCACCGTGAGGTGCCCGACCTCGAGCGCCAGCCCGGAACTGCCGCTGTGCAGGCGCCCGTCGAGTACGAGCGCGCCGCCGACGCCGCGGTGGCCGGTGGCGACGCACAGCAGGTGCTGTGCGCCCCGGCCGGCGCCGTGCCGGTGCTCGGCGAGGGCCGCGAGGTTGACGTCGTTGCCGGTGAAGGCAGGTCCCGTGATGCCCGCCGTACTCACCCGCTCGGCGAAGATCTCCCGTACCGGAGCACCGGCCGGCCAGGCCAGGTGAAGCGGGTTCAGCGCGGTGCCCTCGGGTTCCGCGACGGCGGACGGCACGGCGAGTCCGGCGCCGACGCAGCGTCGGCCGCTGCGGCGCAGCAGTTCGGCGCCGGCGTCGACGACCTCGCCGAGTACCTGGGCGGGGTCGGCCTGGACGGTGACGCAGCCGGGTGCAGTGGCGACGATCCGGCCGCCGAGTCCGACGAGCGCGGCGCGGAATCCGTCGGCGTGCACCTGTGCGGCGAGGACGACCGGGCCGGTGTCGTCGACGGACAGCCGGTGGGAGGGGCGGCCCTGCGAGCCGGCGGCCGCGCCGGGCCGGGAGTCGACGCGGATCAGGCCGAGCGCTTCCAGTTCCGCCGCGACGGCCCCGGCGGTGGCGCGGGTGACGCCGAGTTCGGCCGTGAGCACGGCACGCGTCGGCGCACGTCCGGTGTGAACCAGCTCCAGGGCAGGGCCGAGTGCGCTGCGGCCCCTCTCGAGTCTCGTCCGGGTGGTCGTCGCCTTGCCGTTCATGGAGGCGAGTCTCCCATGATCCCGGAGGTGCGAGCGCTGCCGTGCGGGGAATCCGGCCGCCTTGAAAGGACCGGCCGCACCCCCTATCCTCACTTTGTGCCGCTACTAAACAAACTCCGGACAGTCGTACCGGGCGGACCCGGCGGAGACCCCGCCCCCGTCTCCCTGTCCCGCCTCCGCGTCGCCCTCACCGTCTTCTTCGCCCTCGACGGCTTCCTCTTCGCCGGCTGGGTCGTCCGCATCCCGGCGATCAAGCAGCAGACCGGCTCGTCCGCGAGCGACCTCGGCCTCGCCCTGCTCGGGGTCTCGGCCGGCGCCGTCGTCACGATGACCCTCACCGGACGGCTCTGCCGCCGCTTCGGCAGCCACTCCGTCACCGTCGCCGCCGCCGTACTGCTGTCCCTGAGCATGGCCCTGCCGCCGCTCACGCACTCCGCGCTCGCGCTCGGCCTGGTGCTGCTGGTCTTCGGTGCCGCCTACGGCGGGATCAACGTCGCCATGAACAGCGCCGCGGTCGACCTCGTCAGGACGATGCGACGACCCGTCATGCCCGGCTTCCACGCGGCGTTCAGCCTCGGCGGCATGCTCGGCGCAGGCCTCGGCGGCCTCGTCGCGGGTGGGCTGTCCCCCACCGTCCACCTGCTCGCCCTCACCGGCATCGGGCTCCTGGTCACCGCCGTCGCCGGGCCCGTACTGCTCCGCCACCCCGCGCCCACGGCCGGGACACCGACGGCGTCCCCCGCGCCGCGCCGCCTCGAGGGCCGCACCCGCCGGCTCGTGGTGCTCTTCGGCGTCATCGCGCTGTGCACCGCGTACGGAGAGGGTGCGATGGCCGACTGGAGCGCGCTGCACCTCGAGCAGGACCTGAACGCCCATCCGGGTCTCGCCGCCGCGGGCTACTCCCTGTTCGCGCTGACCATGACCGTCGGGCGGCTCAGCGGCACGGCGATGCTCGAACGGTTCGGCCAGACCCGCACGCTCGTCCTCGGCGGGGCGACCGCCGCCGCCGGCATGCTGATCGGCGCCCTCGGGAGCTCGGTGTGGGTGGCACTGGCCGGTTTCGCCGTCGCGGGGCTGGGCCTGGCGAACATCTTCCCCGTGGCCGTCGGACGGGCCGGTGAGCTCGCCGGTCCCGGCGGTGTCGCCGCCGCGTCGACCCTCGGATACGGCGGCATGCTGCTCGGCCCGCCCGCGATCGGTTTCCTCGCCGACTGGTTCTCGCTGCCCGTGGCGCTGACGACGGTGGCAGTACTGGCCGCCTGCGCGGCGGCGATCGCGTACAGCGCTCGCGGCGCCGCCGCAACGGGCACCACCCGGCCGCACGATGTCTGACGGCGCCCTCTCGAGAGCCGGGCGGTCCGCTGGCACAATCGGCGCCATGGAGACCTCTGCCCTGATCAAGTCGCTCGTCCAGGAGGGCCAGTTGCTGGCCCTCGCCGCCGAGGAGGCGGGGCCGGACGCCGCTGTGCCCACCTGCCCGGCGTGGCAGGTGCGCCACCTGCTGCGGCACACGGGAATGGTGCACCGCTGGGCGACGGTGTTCGTGGCGGAGGGCTGCACCGAGTACCGCCCGGACGGCGGTGAACCGGATCTCGACGGCGACGAGCTGCTCGAATGGTTCCGCGAGGGCCACGGGCTGCTGGTGGGCGCGCTCAGCGAGGCGCCGCCGGACGTGAGCTGCTGGTCGTTCCTGCCCGCGCCGTCGCCGCTCCACTTCTGGGCACGTCGGCAGGCCCATGAGACGGCCGTCCATCGCGCGGACGCCCAGTCCGCGGCCGGCGGCGACCCGGGGGATGTCGCGCCGGAGTTCGCCGTGGACGGCGTCGACGAACTGCTGTCGGCGTTCCACGCCCGCGGCAAGAGCCGGGTGCGTACCGAGACGCCCATGGTGCTGCGGGTCAGGGCCACGGACACGGGCGACGTGTGGACCGTACGGCTCTCCCCGGAGCCGCCGCGTACCGGACGCACGGAGGAAGGACCCGCCGACTGCGAGGTCAGCGGCACCGCGGAGCGCCTGTATCTGACGCTCTGGAACCGGCTTCCCCTCGACGCCGTGTCCGTCACCGGTGACGCCGGGCTGGCTCGGCTGTGGCGGGAGCAGTCGGGCATCACCTGGTCGTAGTCCCGGCGCTCCCTCCGGGCGGTCGCGGTCAGCGATGGCGGCCGCCCCGGCGGCCCTTGTCAGGGACGAGGGCCGGGACGAGGGGTGCGGGCGGCCGGGATGCCGCGGCGGCGCATTGCATGGCGGTGAGCCTGTGGACGAACCGGATCGCGAGCGCGGCGGCGATCATGTCGAGACCTCGGCGGCGACGAGCAGCTCGGTGGCGGACACGATTGCGTGCGGCGCCTCGGCAGCCCGTTCCGACGAACGCCACTACGGCGTGGCCGGGGCCGCCCCTTCCTCGGGCGCGGCCGTGTCCAGTCCCGAGCTCACGGCGTCCCGGTCGTTGACACCGAGGTGCCGGAGGTACGCCCAGCGGTCGAGGTGCTTGCACGCCCATACGGGGTCGTACGCCGCCGTGGGCAGTTGAGGGATACGTTTGCGGCCCGTCTCGTCGAGTCGGTACGGCGCCTCGAAGGCCGTGTTCCAACGGTCGACGTCCGTGGCGAAGCGCTCTTCCGCTTCCTCGGCCCCGATGCCCAGGTACGACGCGATCTCGCCCCACGAACTGCCGCGCTCGCGCTCGTAGATCACGGCCGAGGCGAGCGCGCGTTCCGCGAGCTCGACGAGCTGGGCCGCCTGGCTCACCCGGCCGCCCGGGCCGGTGTCCGGGTCATGGCCAGTGGGAACCAGGCCCTCGGCGCTCTTGGAAACATCCACGGCGTGGTCGCAGAGGACCAGGCGGGCCAGGGCGGAGCGGGAGAACCTGGCGCGGTCGGCGTCGTAGGGAGTCGTCTCGGTCACGGGCTCAGCGTCGCAGGTCACTGCCGCTCCAGGTACCGGATTTCGGCGCGGAGGGGTCCTCTCCGGGCGCGCGGGAGGTGGGCCGCGTCCCTGCCGCGCGGCGCGCGGTTCGTCAGCCGAGCCAGCCGGGGCGTACCAGGCCCGACTCGTAGGCGAGGACGACCAGTTGGGCCCGGTCGCGGGCGCCGAGCTTCACCATGGTGCGGCTGACGTGCGTCTTGGCGGTGAGTGGACTGACGACCAGGCGGCGGGCGATCTCCTCGTTGGACAGGCCTATGCCGACCAAGGCCATGACCTCCCGTTCCCGTTCAGTGAGTTCGCCGAGTCCCTGGGCCTCTGCGGGGCCTTTGGAGCGGGCGGCGAACTCGGCGATCAGACGGCGCGTCACACCGGGCGACAGCAGCGCGTCTCCCTCCACCACCGCCCTTACCGCGCGCAGCAGTTCCTCCGGTTCGGTGTCCTTCACCAGGAAGCCGGAGGCACCCGAGCGGATGGCCTCGAAGACGTACTCGTCGAGTTCGAAGGTGGTGAGCATGACCACCTTCACGTCCGCCAGGCGCTCGTCTCCGGTGATCCGGCGGGTGGCGGCCAGGCCGTCCATGAGCGGCATCCGGATGTCCATCAGCACCACGTCCGGGCGCAGTTCGCCCACCAGGCGCACCGCTTGCTCACCGTCGGACGCCTCGCCCGCGACCTCGATGTCGGGCTGGGCGTCCAGCAACGCCCGGAAACCGGCCCTGACCAGCAGCTGATCGTCGGCGAGCACTACACGGATCACGGCGTCTCCTTGGCCTGCACGGGAAGGTCGGCGACGACCCGGAAACCGCCGTCCGGCCGCGGACCCGCCTCGATGGTGCCACCGAGCGCGCCGGCCCGCTCCCGCATACCGATCAGGCCGTTGCCGCTGCCGCCGGCGTCGGAGCCGGTCGCGGGCCCCTCGTCGTCGACCTGGAGGGTGAGTCTGCCGGGCGAGTACGCGAGCCGTACGCGGGCGGTGCGTGAACCGGAGTGCCGCACGACGTTGGTCAGTGCCTCCTGGACGATGCGGAAGGCCGCCAGGTCGGTGCCGGGCGCGAGTGCGGCCGGTTCCCCGACCCGCTCGACGTCGACTGTGAGGCCGGCGCCGGCGGCCTGCTCGACCAGTTCCGGCAGACGGTCGAGGCCGGGCGCGGGGGCGCGGGGAGCGTCGCCGGGGGTGCGAAGCGTGTCGAGCACCTGGCGTACCTCTCCCAGGGCTTCCTTGCTCGCCGCCTTGATGGTGGTCAGGGCGCTGCGGGCCTGCTCCGGGTCGGAGTCGAGCAGCGCGAGGCCGACCCCCGCCTGCACGTTGATGACGGAGATCGAGTGCGCGAGCACGTCGTGGAGTTCGCGGGCGATGCGCAGCCGTTCCTCGTCGGCCCGGCGTCGTTCCGCGGCGGCGCGCTCGGCCCGCTCCCGGGCCCATACCTCGCGCCGTACCCGCACCAGCTCGGACGCGGCGACGATCGCGGCCACCCAGGCGGTGATGAACACCTCCTGGCCCCAGGGCGCGGCGTCGTCACCCGCCGGGGGCAGGTACCGGTACAGCCAGTGCGCGATCAGCAGGTGCCCGGCCCAGAGCAGGCCGATGGCCCACCAGGCGGCGCGCCGGTGCCCCGCGACGATGGCGGCGAAGCACGCGACGACGATGGTGAGGAAGACCGGCCCGTACGGATAGCCGGCGGCGAAGTAGGCGAGCCCGACGGCGCAGACGCCGAAAACGGTGGCGACGGGGTACCGCTTGCGCAGCAGAAGCAGCGCCGGGCCGGCGAGGAGGAGGACCCGCGCGAACACGTCGAGCGGCTCGCGGGTGTCCTGCTGCCCCTCGGCGGCGAAGCCCGTGCCGACCATGACGAAGACGGCGAGGGCGAGGGTCGACAGCCATGGGATGCGTGCGCTGTCGTGCCGGTCCTGGAAGGCCCGCGTCCACGGCGGGCCGCCCCGGGACCACGGCGGGCCGCCGCGTGACCAGGGCGGACCTCCGTGGTTGCGCTGCTGTTCCATACGGCCACGCTAGACCGGCGCGGGCCACACGGGCGTCAGCCGGGCGTGGCGGTCACGCGTACTCCCTGGGGAGTACGTACCGGTGGGGCGGCGGCCTCCGGGAGCCCGGCCTCGGCGTGCGGGCGGCACACGGGGGCGCGACGTGCGGTCGGCGCACGCGGGTGCGTGCGGGGAGGCGCGACGTGCGCTCGGCGCCTGCGGGCGTTGCCGCCGCCCGGTCGCGCGGCCGGCGCCGGCTCCCGCCGGTTCGCGCGGTCGGCGGGATGCGGCGCCGGTCCTGGAGCCGGCCGGATCCGTGGGCGCGGGTCGCGCTCCGGCGCCGCGTGCCCGCGCGGGCGGGTACCGCGTCAGGCCCCGGCGCTGCCGACCGACGACGGGCCGCCGGCCTCGGCGCGCAGTCCCACCTCGTGGGCGATCCGCGTGACGGTGTGCTCGAAGAAGGCCTCCCGGTCCGCGACCACGTTGTTGAAGTGGCCGAAGAGCTCGAAGGAGATCGTCCCGAAGACGTGCGACCAGGCGGCGACCATCGCGGCGACGACGGGCGGCGGCAGGTCGGGGGCGATGTCCTCGGCCATGCGCTCCGCTTCCGCGCGCAGCCCGGCCGGCAGCGGCGGCAGCGCGAGACCATGCGTGCGGTGTGCGTCGCGGACCACGGAGACGAGCGCGAGCGGGACGCGGGAGGCCGCTGCGATGGTGTCCTCAGGTGCGCTGTAGCCGGGGACGGGAGAGCCGTAGACAAGGGCGTACTCGTGCGGGTGCTCGAGGGCCCAGGCACGTACGGCGGCACAGGCCGCGGTCCAGCGGGCGAAGTGGCCGGCCGAGGGCGGGGCAGCGGCGAGGGCGGACTCCGCGGCGGCGCCGGCGGAGTCGTAGGCGTCGACGATCAGGGCGGTGAGCAGGTCGTCGCGGCTCGGGAAGTAGCGGTAGAGGGCGGAGGAGGCCATGCCGAGTTCGCGGGCGACGGCGCGGAGGGAGAGCTTGGCAGCGCCTTCTGCGGCGAGTTGCGCGCGGGCCTCGTCCTTGATGGCGGCAGTGATCTCGGTGCGGGCCCGTTCCCTGGCCCCTCGGATGGTGCTCATGGCGGACACTCTGTCACGTTCCAGAGCAGCGGCCAACAACGAGAGCACTGCTCTTGCTTTGTTGGAACCAGGCGTGCACACTGATCTCAAGCGAGAGCACTGCTCTCGAAGGGAAGCGTCGGTCACGACTCGGGACACCGGACGAACCGGTCCAGCACAGGGGAGAACGCCATGCCGCAGGCGCACTACATCAAGCCCAACCGGTTCGACACGATCGTTAACAACGCCGTCGGCTGGCTCGCCCGCCGGGGGATCAGCCTCATGGGCACTGCGGAGCTCTCCGTACGCGGCCGGACCAGCGGGGAGTGGCGCGCGATCCCCGTCAACCCGCTGCCCTACGACGGCGGCCCGTACCTGATCTCCGCCCGTGGCCACTCGCAGTGGGTCCGCAACCTCCGCGCCGCGGGCGGCGGGCAGCTCAAGGTCGGCCGGAAGACGCAGCAGTTCACGGCGGTGGAACTGCCCGACGAGCAGAAGCCGGAGCTGCTGCGTACCTACCTCGAGCGCTGGGGCTGGGAGGTCGGCCGCTTCTTCGACGGTGTCGACGCCCGGTCCACGGACGAGGAGCTCCTCGCGGCGGCCCACCGGCACCCCGTCTTCCGGATCACCGTCACCGGCTGACCGCGCGAACGCGTGCTGCCGCACCCGGCGCCGGAGGCACGCCCGGACGGATCGGGCGACCCACCGGACCGGCGACGCACCGGACCGGCGACGCACCGAGCCTCACAGTGGGCCGGGGCAACTCACAGGGCCTGGCCGGGGCCGCGTGCCGCGGCCGGAGCGTACGCAGACCGGGCCACTTGGCGCACCCGGACCGCCCTCCGGGGCGAACGCCCACCGGGGCCGGACCGCCCGCGGGGACTGAACCCCTCCGGTGCCGGACCGCCCGCGGGCCACAGGGCCCGGCCGGGAGTGTTCACGGTGTGAGTTGCGACGCCGCCCGCTTGTCCAGGACGTCCAGCGCACGCCGTGCCAGCGGGTGCGTGCGCACCAGGCCGGCCAGCGTCGTGGACCCTCGGGTGATGTCCGCGAAAGCCTTCCATGCGGGCCGGAACCCGGTCAGGACCGCGTGCAGCAGTCCCGGCCGCCGTTCGAAGACGGACAGCATCCGCCGCCCGACCGCCATCTCGACGCCGAGCCCGGACTTGACGGCGAACGCGTAGTTCAGCGCCTGCCTGCGCGCGTCGACGGCGTCGTGGGCCTCCGCGATCCGCACGGCCCACTCCCCCGCGAGCCGTCCCGAGCGCAGCGCGAACGAGATGCCTTCCCTCGTCCACGGCTCGAGGAGCCCGGCCGCGTCGCCGCAGACCAGGACCCGGCCGCGGGAGAGCGGCGAGTCGTCGCTGCGGCAGCGCGTCAGGTGGCCGGAGGAGATCGCGGGCTCGAAGCCGGCGAGCCCGAGGCGGGCGATGAAGTCCTCCAGATACCGCTTGGTGGCGGCCCCTTCGCCGCGGGCCGAGATCACACCGACCGTCAGCGTCTGCCCCTTGGGGAACACCCAGCCGTAACTGCCGGGCATCGGGCCCCAGTCGATGAGGACCCGGCCCTCCCAGTCCTCCGCGACCGTCGCCGGGACGGGGATCTCCGCCTCGAGCCCGAGATCGACCTGGTCGAGCTTCACACCGACATGTGCGCCTATCCGGCCGGCACTGCCGTCGGCGCCGACGACCGCGCGCGTCAGGACGGTCTCCCCGTCGGACAGCACCACGGCGACCGTGCGCCGGTCCGGCACGGCGGGTCCGTGCTGTTCGACGCGGGACACCGTCGCGCCGGTGCGCAGCACCGCTCCGGCCTTCTGTGCCTGTTCGACGAGACCGGCGTCGAACTCCGGGCGGTTGATGAGCCCGAAGAGCATCCGCTTGGAGCGGCGGGTGCGGGCCAGCCTGCCGTTGAGCGAGAAGGTCACCGCGTGCACCCGGTCACGCAGTGGCAGTTCGAAGCCGGGCGGCAGGCTGTCGCGGGACGGTCCGATGATCCCCCCGCCGCACGTCTTGTAGCGGGGCAGTTCGGCCTTCTCCAGCAGAAGCACCCTGCGGCCGGTCACCGCCGCCGCGTAGGCCGCCGACGCCCCCGCGGGCCCTCCGCCGACCACGACGACGTCCCACACGGGGTCGCCAAGCTCATTTGCCGCCTCTGCTCCGGTGGCATCGTTCTCGCTGCTCACGATGTACTTCTGCTCCCGATCCGACCTGTGGCTAGGGCTCTCGACGGCATCCTACGGCGCGGTCGCCTCCCATCCCTTGTGGGAGGATCGACCACACATTCGCCGTACACACATCGCACAACGTCGTGCCCTCGAGGAGCGTGCCCATGACCGCCGTACCGATCGCAGAGACCGTCGCGTCGCTGCTTCCCCGCGCCAAGGCGGAGCTCGCGGAGCTGGTGGCGTTCCAGTCGGTCGCGGACCCGGCGCAGTTCCCGAAGAGCGAGTGCGAGGCAGCGGCCGCATGGGTGGCGGGCGCCCTGACCGCGGAGGGCTTCACGGACGTGGCTCTCCTGGACACTCCGGACGGCACGCAGTCCGTCTACGGCTTCCTGCGCGGCCCGGCCGACGCGCCGACCGTGCTGCTGTACGCGCACTACGACGTGCAGCCGCCGCTGGACGAGGCGGCGTGGATCTCGCCCCCGTTCGAGCTGACCGAGCGGGACGGCCGCTGGTACGGACGGGGTGCCGCGGACTGCAAGGGCGGCTTCATCATGCACCTGCTCGCGCTGCGCGCCCTCAAGGCGAACGGCGGCGTGCCGGTGAACGTCAAGGTGATCGTGGAAGGCTCGGAGGAGCAGGGCACGGGCGGTCTGGAGCAGTACGCCGAGGCCCACCCCGAGTTGCTGGCCGCGGACGCCGTCGTCATCGGCGACACGGGCAACTTCCGTGTCGGCCTGCCCACGGTCACGGCGAGTCTGCGAGGCATGACGCTGCTGCGGGTGCGGATCGACACCCTCGGAGGCAATCTGCACTCCGGACAGTTCGGCGGCGCCGCCCCGGACGCGCTGGCCGCACTCATCCGGGTGCTGGACTCGCTGCGGGACGAGGACGGCTCGACGACCGTGGACGGGCTCGCGGCGGACGCGACGTGGGACGGGCTCGCCTACCCGGAGGAGGACTTCCGCAAGGACGCCAAGGTGCTCGACGGGGTGGGTCTGATCGGCGAGGGCACGATCGCCGACCGGATCTGGGCCCGGCCCGCGGTGACCGTGCTGGGCATCGACTGCCCGCCCGTGGTCGGCGCGACGCCGTCGGTCCAGGCTTCCGCGCGGGCGCTGATCAGCCTGCGGGTTCCGCCGGGCCAGGACGCGGCCGAGGCGAACAAGCTGCTGACCGCGCACCTGGAGGCGCACACGCCGTGGGGCGCGCGGGTGGCGGTCGAGCAGATCGGCCAGGGGCAGGCGTTCCGTGCGGATGTGACGAGCCCCGCGTACGCGTCGATGGCCGAGGCGATGAAGGTGGCGTACCCGGGTGAGGAGATGCAGGCCTCGGGCATGGGCGGCTCGATCCCGCTGTGCAACACGCTGGCCGCTCTGTACCCGGAGGCGGAGATCCTGCTGATCGGTCTGAGCGAGCCGGAGGCGCAGATCCACGCCGTCAACGAGAGCGTGTCGCCCTCGGAGCTCGAGCGGATGTCGGTCACGGAGGCGCTGTTCCTCGGCAACTACGCCCGGTCGAAGCGGAGCTGACCTCCACAGATCTGCCGAGAGCAGAGATGCGTGCGGCGGGCCGGTGCGCCTGCGTAGGTTCGCCGCATGGACTTCATCCAGGTGTCGCCCCGGCTGCACATGTTCCGCTTCCCGATCGGCCAGGCGTACGTGTGGCGCGACGGCGACGATCTCACGCTGATCGACGCGGGGCAGGCGGGCTGCGCACCCCTGATCGAGGAGGCGCTGCGCGGCGCCGGGCTGGACCCGGCGCGTGTCCGGCGGATCGTCCTGACGCACTGCCACCGCGACCATGTGGGCGCGGCCGGGGAGTTGGCGGAGCGGTACGGCGCCGAGGTGCTCGCGCACCGGCTGGACGCCCCGGTGGTGCGGGGCGAGCGGCCGGTGCCGGAACCGGTCCTGCTGGACTGGGAGCTTCCGTTGTACGAGCACGGGCTGACCGTGCCGCCGGCGCCGCCCACCCGGGTGGACCGCGAACTGGAGGACGGCGAAGTGCTGGACTTCGGTGACGGTGCCCGGGTGGTGCACTCCCCCGGGCACACCGACGGCTCGATCGGCCTCCATCTACCGGCCCACGGGGTGCTGTTCACAGGTGACTGCGTCGCCGGTGTCGGCGAGGTGATGCTGGGGGTGTTCAACGTGGACCGGGCGGCGGCGGTGGCGTCGATGCGCCGCCTCGCGTCGCTCGCGCCCTCCACGGTCTGCTTCGGGCACGGGGAGCCGCTCACCGAGGACTCGGCGGCGGTGCTGCTGGCCGCGGCGGAGGCGGCCACCGTCTGAGGGCCGGCGGCACGATGGTCGTGCGACGCGCCGGCCGAGGTCGCCTCACGCCGGTCCTCCCGGCCGTGGGGCCCCGGCGGGCCACACCGGCACCATCACGGGCGGTGAACCACGGGCGTCCACCGTCAGGGGACGTGGATCGTCAGGAGCCGCCGACCGGGACGCCCGCCTCCAGGTTGAGGACCGTTCTCCGCTCGCGGGCCCGCAGGGCCCAGCGCAGCCGCTCGTAACGGTTGGGCGGGAGCATGGCGGCCGCTTCCTGTTCTGTGGCGAACTTCCAGCCGCGCAGTTCGGAACCGGGGAGCAGTACGCGTCCGGCGTCGCCCTCGGGGAGCCGGCCGCCGTCGAACAGCAGCCGCAGTCCGCCGTAGCCGGGCGGCTTGGGCGGCTCCCAGTCGACGACGAGCAGCCTGGGCACGTCGGCCAGTTCGATGCCGAGTTCCTCCGCGACCTCCCGCATGCCCGCGCGGGCGGGTGCCTCGCCGCTCTCCACCACGCCGCCGGGGAACTCCCAGCCTGGCTTGTAGGTCGGGTCGACGAGGAGCACGCGGTCGTGTGCGTCGAAGAGCAGCACACCGGCGGCGAGGGTCTCGGCCGCAGGCTCGGGCGTCTGGACGATGTCGCTGACCGCTGCCGCGCCCGTGCGTACGGCTTCGGCGACGGCTGCGGCGACCGCCCGGGCGCCGATACGGCTGTTGTCTATCACGTGCGCGTCGCCCACGAGCCAGCCGAGCGCGGCCTGATAGCGCTCGATGTTCCCGGCGGCCCACCGGCGGACGCGTTCGCTCTCCTCCGCGTCGCCCGGGAACGCTTCACGGGCGGCTATCCGCTCGCGCAAAATCGTTTCAGCAGGTGCCAGCAGCACATGCCGCACCGCTATCCGGCGAGCGGCGAGGCCACCGAAGATCTCGTCACGGTAGTCCTGGCGCAGCAGGGTCATGGGCGCCACCAGCACACCGCCCAGCTCGGCCAGCAGGGCGGCCGCCGTGTCCACCACGAGCCGCCGCCAGATGGGCAGGTCCTGGTAGTCGCCCACCTCGGCCAGCCGCTTGGCCGGCAGCAGATGGCGCATGCCCGCGCCGATCAGTTCGGGGTCGAACAGTGTGCTGTTCGGGATCAGGTCGATCAGTTCGCGTGCGGTACTGCTCTTGCCCGCTCCGAACGCACCGTTGATCCAGACGATCACGGGTCCCCCTCTTCCGTAGCCCACAGTGGATTGCCCGCAACACCCTGCCACGCAAACCCGGTACCGGAACCGGTTGGCCGGTCAGGCACTCCAACTGTGGCCGGGCCGTGACACCTGCCGGGGACCGTCGTTGGAGCGGGAGAGACGAGGGAGTGCGTCATGCGCCGCACAGTGTTGGAGAAGTTCCCGGCGGGTGATCCGCGGGGCAGTCGGCAGGCGGAGGAGTACGCCCGCCACCGCAGGGACGAGGGTCTGGCCGCGGAGGTCGTGATGGACCTGGACTCGGACGCGTTCCTGGTCGTGGTGCCGCAGCAGCAGAGCTCGGAGCGGGACTGGTGACGGCCGTCGGGGCTCAGCCCTTGGTGGAGCCCAGCGTGAGCCCGCGATGAAGTGGCGCTGGAGCAGCAGGACCTACAAGTGCCCACCACCAACGGACGGTACGACCCGAAAGAGCCGTCCGGCGGGAGGGGGGCAGGGTCGTAGGAGGGGGTGTCCGGAAGTAAAGCGTCGCAACTCGCGCGAAGCGCGGTGAGGACAGCCATTCCGGGCACCCCGTCCGGAGGCCCCGCCCCCCGGCACCCCCCACCGGCGCAGCCCCGCCCCGCAGGGGCGCAACGTCGCAACCGGACCGGGCCGGGCGCGCCCCAGGACCGCCACGCTCACGAGAAGCCCCGGCCGGTACCCGCCCCGCAGGGGCGCAACGCACCCGTATCCTGGGCCACGCCCGCACGGACGACACGCCACCGGACCCGGCCCACGCCCCGCAGGGGCGTCACCCCCTACCGGGCCACGCCCATTCAGCCACGCCCCGCCGGCACCGCCGTCTCCCCCCGCCCCAGCATCGCCGCGGCCGCCGCGCCCACCAGCCCGGCGTCCGTGCCGGTCACCGCGGGCGCGACGGTCAGCCGCTGGACGAAGGAGAGCGCGGCGTAGTCGCGCAGCGCACGCCGCAGCGGGCCGAAGAGTACGTCGCCCGCCCCGGCCACTCCCCCTCCGACCACGGCGATCTCGATCTCGACGAGCGTGGCGGTGGCGGCGATCCCCGCGGCGAGCGCCTGGGCGGCGCGTTCGTACGAGGCGGTGGCGACGGGGTCGCCGGCGCGCGCCGCCTCCGCGACGGCCGCGGCGGACGTGTCTCCGCCGGGCCCGGGCCGCCAGCCGTTCTCGAGCGCCCGGCGGGCGATGTTGGGTCCGCTGGCGATGCGTTCGACGCAGCCGCGCCCGCCGCAGGGGCACAGGTCGCCGTCGAGGTCGACGCTGATGTGGCCGATGTGCCCGGCGTTGCCCGTCGGTCCGGCGTGCGGTTTGCCGCCGAGCACCAGGCCGCCGCCGACGCCGGTGGAGACGACCAGGCACAGCGCGTTGTCGTAGCCGCGTGCGGCGCCCTGCCAGTGTTCGGCGGCGGTCATGGCGACGCCGTCGCCGACGAGGGTGATGGGCAGGTGGCGGCCGACGGCGTGCGACACCCGCTCGACGAGGGGGAATTCGCGCCATCCAGGCACGTTGACGGGGCTGACCGTACCGGCGGAGGCGTCGACCGGGCCGGCGCTGCCGATGCCGAGCGCCGTGGCCCGGGCCCACAGCGGTGAGCCCGTCAGCTCGGCCAGGACGCTCTCGACCGCGTGCATCACCGTCTCGCCGTCGTCGTGGGCGGGGGTGGGGCGCTGGGCGCGGTGGAGAATCGCGCCGTTGCCGTCCACCAGCGCGCCGGCGATCTTGGTGCCGCCGATGTCGAGAGCGGCGACGAGGCTGTTATGCATCGGTACGGGATCCCCCGGGAGCTGTCGGACCTGCGGTTTCCATAACAGTCTCCATTCCCCTGACAACGTTGTCCAGGGCCTATGCTCGACGCCACACGCTACAAATACGAAGAACACGACCGCCCAGACCCAGAAGGACAGCGCACTGTGGCCGATTCGACCCGTCCCCCGACGCCTCCGGGCAGCCCTCGCGGCCCCGAGCCCCGCTACGGGAACCGGCCCACGATGAAGGACGTGGCGGCACGGGCCGGTGTCGGGCTGAAGACGGTGTCGCGGGTGGTCAACGGCGAGCCGGGTGTCACGCCGGACACGGAGCGCCGGGTGCAGGAGGCGATCGAGTCCCTCGGGTTCCGCCGCAACGACAGCGCGCGTGTGCTGCGCAAGGGCCGCACCGCCTCCATCGGCCTCGTGCTCGAGGATCTCGCCGACCCGTTCTACGGTCCGCTGAGCCGCGCGGTCGAGGAGGTCGCGCGGGCCCACGGCGCGCTGCTCATCAACGGCTCCAGCGCCGAGGACCCGGAGCGGGAGCAGGAGCTGGCGCTGGCGCTGTGCGCCCGCCGGGTGGACGGCCTGATCGTGATTCCGGCCGGCGACGACCACCGCTATCTGGAGCCGGAGATGAAGGCGGGCGTCGCCACCGTGTTCGTCGACCGCCCGCCGGGCCGGATCGACGCGGACGTGGTGCTCTCCGACAGTTTCGGCGGCGCGCGGGCCGGCGTGGCGCATCTGATCGCGCACGGCCACCGCCGTATCGCCTTCATCGGCGACCAGCCGCGTATCCACACCGCCGTGGAGCGGCTGCGCGGCTACCGGTCCGCCATGGAGGACGCCGGCCTGGTGATCGACGATTCGTGGGTCGCTCTCGGCTCGACGGCCCCCGAGCGGGTTCAGGACGCCGTGAAGTCGGTGCTGGCGGGCCCCGAGCCGGTCACCGCGATCTTCGCGGGCAACAACCGGGTGACGGTGACCGCGGTACGGGTTCTCGCGGGCCACGACCGGCGCGTCGCTCTCGTCGGGTTCGACGACATCGAGCTCGCGGATCTGCTCGGCATCACGGTCATAGCCCAGGACGCCGCGGCGCTGGGGCGCACCGCGGCGGAACGGCTGTTCCGCAGGCTCGACGGCGTGAACGACGAGCCGACCCAGGTGGCGCTGGAGACGGTGCTCGTGCCGCGCGGCTCCGGCGAGATCCCGCCGCCGTCCTGACCGGGCGCGCCCGGCGGACGGCAGGGGGTCAGCAGACGGGGAGGCCCGGTACCGGCTCGTCGTTGGCACCGCCCTGGACGTAGACGTCGCTGACCCAGACGTTGCGGTTGCCGCTGTCGTCGTCCGTCTTCGCCCACCAGACGTTGGTCCACTCGCCGGAGGTCTCGCGGCGGCCGAGGTTCGCCTGGCAGTAGAAGTAGTTGGTGCCCGCGTTGAGGACACCGACCTGGGCGCCGCCGTCGTTGTAGGAGTGCGCGGTCTTCCACACCTGGCAGTTGTACTTGCCGGCTCCGATCGCTTGGCATGCCGGCGCGGGCTCCACGTCGCCGCCGCCCGTCGTACCGGCCCCACCGGTCGAACCCCCGCCGGTCGAACTCCCGCCGGTGGAACCGCCCGTGGAACCCCCGGAGGCGCCGCCCTCGGAGCCGCCGCCCGCGTCGCTCCCGCTTCCGCCGGTCGATCCTCCGGAGTCCGATCCGGCCGCCGAGTCGCCCGGCGCGGGCGCTTTCGAGGACGGCGACGGTGACTTCTTCCCGTCCGTGCCCTTGTCGTCGGGCCCGGTGCCGGTGGTCGGGGACTGCTCCCCCGCCGGGCTGGTGTCCGGCGTGTCACCGGATGGGCCCGCTGCGGCGGAGGGGCCGGCGGCCTCGCCGCCCGCGAGTCCGCCGCCGGTGCTGTTGCCGTCGTTGCC
>NZ_JBSGZJ010000049.1:0-26226 GCF_053610925.1 Streptomyces sp. NPDC054847
CCGTTGCGCGGCGCCGGACCGGTGCTGCTGCTGGTGCTCGCGGTGGCGATGGGCATGCTGGCGATCGGGCAGAGCGCCTCCTGGGACCGGTCGCAGAGCGACCAGGCCGACTACAGGGCAGGCGCGTCGGTGCGGGTGACGGACAGCGGGGCGGGCCGGCCGGGCGACATCGGCCTGTACGGGTCCCTCCCGGGCGTGCGCGAAGCCGCTCCCGCCCACCGCGCTCCTCTTGGGCTCTCCGGAGACCGGACCGCGACCGTGCTCGCGATCGACACCGCCCGCGCCGACGAACAGCTCCTGCTGCGGGACGATCTCGCGGACGAGCCGCCCGGCTCGCTGCTCGGAACGGCCACCGCCGCGAAGCGGGCCCGCCCCGGCGTGCTGCTGCCCGACGACGCCCGCCGTCTCACCCTCGACCTGCGGATCACCGAGGAGAAGGCCCGCGCAGGTGCGTCCCCCTCCGGGCTCGCGCCACAGGTCACCGTCATCGTCGAGGACCGCTACGGCCTGTCCTACCGCATGTCCGCCGGCAAGGTGGCGGCCGACGGCCGCGTCCATCCGGTGGCCGTCGACCTCGACGAGTCCTCCTCCGGAGGACGCACCGCCCCCGCGGGTCCGCTGGCCCTGACCGGGCTGCGGCTCGACGGCGCGATCCCGGACGGCCCCGCCACGGCGCACCGCCTGAGCGTCGAACGGCTGAGCACCACGGACGCCGACGGGACCTCGAACACGGTCACGGCAGGTCAGGACTCGCGCTGGGAGGGCAGCTACACCGAGATCCAGGCCGGTGAGCCCGGGAAGCCGCGGCCGCTCCGCCCCGCCGCCTCCGGTTCCCGTCCGTTGGACCTCGGCTACGGCATCGGACCGGACCCGGGGGCCGTGGACTCGTGGGGGCAACCCGTCACCTCGGAGTTCAGCGTCCTCGTCACCGCCGCGCGGCCGGCCCGGCCCGGGCAGATCGCCGCCGTCGCCACGGACGAGTTCCTGCGCGCGGCCGGAGCGAAGCGCGGCGACGTCATCGATGTGATGCTGTCGGGCGAGTCGCTGCGGGTGCGGATCGCCGGGACGGCGCGGGCC
The DNA here is from genome assembly GCF_053610925.1 of Streptomyces sp. NPDC054847. NCBI lineage: Bacteria > Bacillati > Actinomycetota > Actinomycetes > Kitasatosporales > Streptomycetaceae > Streptomyces > Streptomyces sp. NPDC054847. Next base: position 1,078 of record NZ_JBSGZJ010000049.1, read on the forward strand.
CTGCCGACGACCGGACCGGGCGCCGACGCCGCGACCGTTGCCGCGGACGGTGAAGGAGCGGCCGCCGGCCCGCAGAACGCCGACGGCGGAGCCCTGTTGCTGGACCTGCCCACGGTCAACATCGAGATCGCCGCCCGGGGAGGTTCGTCGCTCACGCCCACCGAATGGTGGCTGAGCACCGAGCCGGGCAGGGCAGGCGAGGTCGCGAAGGCTCTGCGCGACCGCCCCGCCGCCGACCCCGGCCAGGTGCTGGTGCGAGACGAGGCCGCGGAGGAGCTGCTCGGTGACCCGCTCGGTGCCGGTCCCCGCTCCGCGTTGATGGCGGTGGCACTGGCCGCGGCGGCGCTCGCCGCGGTCGGTTTCGCCGTCAGCGCGGCCGGTTCGCTGCGGGAACGGTCCGCCGAACTCGCCGTACTGCGCGCCCTCGGCGCGCCACGCCGACAGCTCGCCCGGCTGGTCGCGGCCGAGCAGACGGTGCTGATCGGCATCGCCCTGCTGGTGGGCATCGGCCTGGGTGCCGTACTGACCCGGGCCGTCGTGCCGCTGATCGTCCTGACCGGGCAGGCCACCAAACCCGTTCCGCATGTGCTGATCGAACTGCCCGTGGGCCAGGTGGGTCTGCTCCTCGCGGGTGTCGCCGCACTGCCGCTTCTGATCGTCGCCGTGATCGCCCTGCGTCGCGCGGACCCCGCGGTGACTCTGCGCCACAGGGGGGACAACTGACATGAATCCGCGCTCCAGCAAGCCCGAGGGCCACGCCCGGCGCACGGTGGCCCCGTGGGTCAGGACCCGGCTGCGCACGGCTCCCGGGGCGGCCTTCGCGTTCGGTGTGCTCGTGCTGCTCACCGCGTTCCTCGCGGCCGCGTTCCCCCGTGCCGTCGACTCGTACGAGAACCACGGCCTGCGGCACGACCTGAGCGATGCCCAGCCGTCCCGCAGCGTGCTGGAGGTGAGCACCCCGCAGCCGCCGCTCGAACTGCCGGAACCGGCCCGGGAGAAGTCGCTGCTCCCCGCGCGCCTCGCCGACGCCCACCGGGCCGTGACAGGGCTGCTGCCGGAGCCGCTGCGCGTGGACACCGCGCAGTCCGCGTACGGCGTGGAGACCGCCAAGCCCCTGGAGGGCACGGACCCTTGGCTGCCGCGCCCCGAGGGCGCGTCGCCGGAGTTCTCCGTCGTGGCGCAGAGCGGGCTCGAGGCGCACTCCACCGTGCGGGAGGGACGGCTGCCGAAGACGGACGGACGGGTCACGTCCACCACCAAGGAGCTGGAGGCCGCGGTCACCGCGGAGACCGCGAAGACCCTGAAGATCAGGACCGGCTCCGTGCTGCACCTGGGCGACCCCGGGGAGGGGGCGCTGTCCGTACGGATCACCGGCATCGTGGACCCGCGCGATCCGCAGGGCAGTTACTGGTCCGCCGACCCGCGGCTGCGCGCCCCCGGGCTTCTCGTCGCGCCCGGGACCAGCCCACCGGTGACCTACTGGAACGCCTCCCTGCTGATCGCCCCGGACGCCGCCCCGGCGCTGCTCGGCACCCTCGGCGAGCCCGAGCCGTACTGGCGCTTCGCGCCGCTCACCGGCCACCTCACCGCACAGGACGTGCCCGCCCTCACCGACCGGATCGCCTCCCTCGAAGGCGGCCCCGAGCTGCTCGAGATCAAGGGTGCCGTCGACGAGAACGCCATGCTCACCACGGACATGGACGGCATCCTCGCCTCCTACGCCACGATGCGGGACGCCATCACCCCGGTCGTCGCCGTGGCCGCCTTCGGGATCGGCACCGTGGCCGCGGTCGTGGTGGCGATGACGGGCGGGCTGTTCGCGGCGCGGCGCCGGGCCGAACTGGCCCTGCTGCGCTCCCGCGGCGGTTCGTTGCGCGGCATCGGCGGCAGGCTGCTCGGCGAGACCGCCGTCGTCGCCCTGCCCACCGCGGCCGCCGGTCTGCTCCTCGCCGTCCTGGTCGTCGACGACGCGAGACTGCTGCCTGCCGTGATCGGGACGGCTGCCGTGGCGGTCATGGCCTGCGCGGCGCTGCCGGTGCGCGCGGTGGCGCAGCACCGCAGGCCCCGTGTGCCCGGTGAACGCGACGACGTGGTGCTCGCCCGGCCGTCCAGGCGCCGCACGGTCGCCGAGCTCACCCTGCTGGTCCTGGCCTTGGGCGCGGTCGTCGCACTGCGGCGGCGCGGCACCTCCGACGGTGCCGACCATCTCGTCAGCGCCGCGCCCGTGCTGGTCGGCCTGATCGCCGCGCTCGTCCTCGTACGGCTCTATCCGCTGCCGCTGCGCTGGGCGGCGCGTCCCGCCGGCCGGCTGCGCGGCGCGGTCGGGTTCCTGTCACTCGCCCGTACCGGTCGCTCCTCCGCGGCCGGCGCCCTGCCGCTGCTGGCCCTGCTGGTCGCGCTCACGACGGCCGCGTTCGGCGGTTCGGTCCTGGCGGGCGTCGCGGACGCGCGGGACCGGGCGGCGCTGCTGGCGACGGGCGCGGACGCACGCGTCTCGAGCCCCGGCGACGTGGTGCCGCTCCCGAAGGGGGCGGAGCGGGCCGTGCGGGACGTGCCCGGAGTACGGGAGGTGACGGCCGTGCAGATCGAGCACGCGCTGAACCTGCCCGCCCGGAACCAGGCCGAACGGTCGGACCCGCTGGCCGTCTCCCTCGTCGGCGCCGACCCCGGCGCGTACGCGACGCTGGCCCGGCACGCGGGGCTCGGCGCCTTCCCCGTGGATGCGCTCAGGACCTCACCGGCCGCGGGTGACGCCTCCGGGGAGCCCGTGCTGCACGCCGTCGCCTCACCCGGCGTCGCCAAGCAGCTCGGCGAGGGAACACACCGGATCCCCTCGGCAGCCGGCCCCTTCACCGTCAAGGTCGCCGCCGTACGGTCCCGGACCCCCGCCGTGTCGTCCGCGGAGTTCCTCGTCGTCGACGGCTCGCGGCTCACCCACCGTGTGCCGACCGCACTGCTGGCCACCGGCACCGGCATCGACGGCAAGGCACTGCGCGCTGCCGTCCACGGCATGGACGACGACCTCACCGTGCGGCTGCGCGACGAGGCGCGGGCGACCTTCACCGACTCGCCGCTCCAGGCCGGCGCGGAAGGGATCTACGCGGCGGCCATCGCCGCCGGGGCCGGCTACGCCGTGCTGGCCCTGCTGCTCTCGCTCATGCAGGCCGCGCCGGAACGCGCCACCCTGCTGGCCCGGCTGCGCACCATGGGCCTCACCACCCGCCAGGGCCGGCAGCTGCTCGGCCTCGAGGCGCTCCCCCAGGCACTGCTGGCCGCCGTCGGCGGCATCCTCGTCGGCTGGGCCACGATCCGGCTCCTCGCGCCCGGCGTGGACCTGGTGCGCCTCGCCCTGGCGGCCGCGCCCGGCTCCGCGCCCCTGGACAGCGCGTCCCTGCGGGCCGATCCGTGGTCGCTGGCACTGCCCGCGGCCGCCGTGGTGCTGCTGGCGGGGACGGTGGCCGCCGTCCAGGCGTGGTGGGCGGGGCGCCGCGGATCGATCACCGAACTCAGGGCAGGAGACACGCGATGACCGACACCACCCTGGAGCAGCTGGAGGAACGCGCCGCTGCCCACCGCGACCGGCCCTCCTACGGGCACGACGCGCTGATCACCTGCGACCGGCTGGTACGGATCTTCGCCTCCGACGGGGTGGAGGTCCAGGCGTTGCAAGGACTCGACCTGCTGGTCAAGGAGGGCGAGCTGATGGCCCTGGTCGGCGCGTCCGGCAGCGGTAAGTCGACCCTGATGAACATCCTGGCCGGGCTGGACGTGCCGTCCGCCGGCGCGGCCCGGGTCGCCGGGTGCGACCTGCTCTCCATGGACGCCAAGGCGCGGCTGCGCTACCGCCGCGAGGTCGTCGGCTTCGTGTGGCAGCAGACCGCCCGCAACCTGCTGCCGTACCTCACCGCGGCCCAGAACGTGGCCCTGCCCATGCAGTTGCGCGGCGGCAGCCGCGGCAAGAAGCGAAAGGCGGAGCGCGTGCGGGAACTGCTGTCGATGCTCGGCGTCGACGACTGCCGCGACCGGCGCCCCCACCAGATGTCCGGCGGGCAGCAGCAGCGCGCCGCGATCGCCGTCGCCCTCGCCAACTCGCCAGCGGTGCTGCTCGCCGACGAGCCGACCGGCGAACTGGACTCGGCGACCGGTGAGCAGGTCTTCGCGGCGTTCCGCCGGGCCAACGAGGAGCTGGGCACGACGATCGTGATCGTCACGCACGACCAGGCCGTCGCGGGCGAGGTCCGCCGCACCGTCGCCATCCGCGACGGCCGCACGTCGTCCGAGGTGCTGCGGCGCACCGAGATCGACGCGGAGGGGCAGGAGTCGGTGGTGGCACGCGAGTACGCGATGCTGGACCGGGCCGGACGCCTTCAGCTGCCGGCCGACTACACGGCGGCGCTCGGCATGGAGCACCGCGTGATGCTGGAGCTCGAACAGGACCACATCGGGATCTGGCCGGACGACGCGGCGGAACGCTGACGCGGCGGGCGGTTCGCGGCCCCTCGGAGTGAGGGGCCGCTGCGCGCGGGGCTAAGCCGGGGTGACCGTCAGGCCGCCCACACCGTTGGTGCGCAGGGCGATCGACCCGAAGGGCGTCCGCAGCCTCAGCCACGCCCCCGCGGACAGGAGCGCCACGGGCATGCCCGGTCGCAGGAACCCGAGCGACTGCGCGGCGTGCACGGCACGCAGGGGAAGGGCTGTCGCGCCGACCGTGCGCGACCAGATCTCGCGGCCGATGCGGTCCCGTTCCGCGCGGGTGCGCCGCTCCTCCGGAAGCGCCTCGTCACGCCGGCGGAACTCGGCCACGGCTGCTGCCACGGCCGCCCGCATCGCGGAGACGTCAGGCAGTCCCGGCAGTTCCCGCCAGCCGCCGCGCGGCGGCAGCACACCCGCCCACGGAGGACCGGTGACCGCCGCGGGCACGGCGAACTCCGCGCCCTCCAGCGACTCCAGCAGCTGCCCCGCGGAGACGGTGACGTCCAGCTCGACGGATTCCGCGAGGCGCGCCGTGCGGATGGCGAGCACCTCGAAGGACGGCGGACGCCCGAACACCGCGAGCGCCCCGCGCCCGGCCTGGAGCCTGACCGCGGCGGCGCGGTCGTAGTGGATCAGCCGGCCGAGGAAGGCGGAGAGGTCCTCCGCCTCCCTCATGTCGGCGAGACGCAGACTCTGCACGGGCACGGACATGGGAACGCTCATGCGGCGAGGGCGGCCTTGTCGAGGTACTTCTCGAGGAAGGACTTCTCCTCCGCGCTGATACGGCGCGGCCGCTGCGACTCCAGGTTGAAGGGCACGACGACCGTCGAGGCCCGCACATAGACCGTCGACGCATCGTCCTCCTCCTTGACCTCGTACGCGATGGTCAGGGAGGCGGCGCTGATCTTCGTCACCCACGACTCGATGATCACCGGCTCGTGCCGGTGGACCAGCGGCCGCACGTAGTCGATCTCGTGCCGTGCGACCACCGAGCCGCCGGAGAAGGAGGGCGAACCGTCCCCCGGCGCCAGCCGGAACATGAAGTCGATCCGCGCCTCTTCCAGATACCGCAGGAAGACCACGTTGTTGACGTGCCCGAAGGCGTCCATGTCCGACCAGCGCAGGGGGCAGCGGTAGATGTGACGGGCCATGCGCCGCATCAGCCCCGGGTGAGCTTCTTGTACGTGGCGCGGTGCGGGCGTGCCGCGTCCGGGCCGAGACGGTCGACCTTGTTCTTCTCGTACGACTCGAAGTTGCCCTCGAACCAGTACCACTTGGAGTCGCCCTCGTAGGCCAGGATGTGCGTGGCGACCCGGTCGAGGAACCAGCGGTCGTGGGAGATGACCACGGCCGCGCCGGGGAACTCGAGCAGAGCGTTCTCGAGGGACGAGAGCGTCTCGACGTCGAGGTCGTTGGTGGGCTCGTCGAGGAGCAGCAGGTTGCCGCCCTCCTTGAGCGTCAGCGCCAGGTTGAGGCGGTTGCGCTCACCACCGGAGAGGACACCGGCCGGCTTCTGCTGGTCCGGGCCCTTGAAGCCGAAGGCGCTCACGTACGCGCGGGACGGCATCTCGACCTGGCCGACGTTGATGTAGTCCAGCTCGTCCGACACGACCGCCCAGAGGGTCTTCTTGGGGTCGATGTTGGCGCGGGTCTGGTCGACGTAGGAGATCTTGACCGTGTCACCGATCTTGATCGTGCCGGAGTCGGGCTGCTCCAGGCCCTGGATCATCTTGAACAGCGTGGTCTTGCCGGCGCCGTTCGGACCGATGATGCCGACGATGCCGTTGCGCGGCAGCGTGAAGGACAGGTCGTCGACGAGGACCTTGTCACCGAAGGACTTCGAGAGGTTCTCGACCTCGACGACGACGGAGCCCAGGCGCGGGCCCGGCGGGATCTGGATCTCCTCGAAGTCCAGCTTCCGCATCTTGTCCGCCTCGGCGGCCATCTCCTCGTAGCGGGCGAGACGGGCCTTGGACTTGCTCTGCCGGCCCTTGGCGTTGGACCGGACCCACTCGAGCTCTTCCTTCAGCCGCTTGGCGCGCTTCTCGTCCTTGCGGCCCTCGACCTTGAGGCGGGCGGCCTTCTTGTCGAGGTACGTGGAGTAGTTGCCCTCGTAGGGCAGCGCACGGCCGCGGTCGAGCTCGAGGATCCACTCGGCGACGTTGTTCAGGAAGTACCGGTCGTGAGTGACGGCGACGACGGCGCCCGCGTACTTCGACAGGTGCTGCTCGAGCCAGTTCACCGACTCGGCGTCGAGGTGGTTGGTGGGCTCGTCGAGGAGCAGCAGGTCCGGGGCCTCGATCAGCAGCTTGCACAGCGCGACGCGGCGCTTCTCACCACCGGAGAGGTTGACGACGGGCCAGTCGCCGGGCGGGCAGCCCAGGGCGTCCATGGCCTGCTCCAGCTGGGCGTCCAGGTCCCACGCGTTCGCGTGGTCCAGGTCCTCCTGGAGCTTGCCCATCTCCTCCATGAGCGCGTCCGTGTAGTCGGTCGCCATGAGCTCGGCGACCTCGTTGAAGCGCTTGAGCTTGCCCATGATCTCCGCGGCGCCGTCCTGGACGTTCTCCAGGACCGACTTCGACTCGTCCAGCTTCGGCTCCTGCATGAGGATGCCGACGCTGTAGCCGGGGGAGAGGAAGGCGTCGCCGTTGGAGGGCTGCTCCAGCCCGGCCATGATCTTCAGCACCGTGGACTTACCGGCGCCGTTGGGGCCGACCACACCGATCTTCGCACCGGGCAGGAAGCTCAGCGTCACGTCATCGAGGATGACCTTGTCGCCGTGCGCCTTGCGCGTCTTGCGCATCGTGTAGATGTACTCAGCCAAGAGAAACCGTCCGGCAGGAAGTGGGTGGGCAGATACACCCATCTTGCCGTACGGCGCCCCCCGGACGGAAACCGCGTCCTTACGCCCGCGTGTGCCCGGGGCGGCCCGGCGCCCCCACTCCGCCCGCTCGCCCCCGGACCGGACGGCCGACGGCGCGAACCGGACAAGACGGGGCACGCCGAGCGGCCGGAGCGTGAACCGACAGAAGGGGCCCGGCACGTCCCCGTGCCGGGCCCCTTCCTCGATCACCTCATGACGGCGCCGCAGCGCGTGGCGACATGATCACTCTCCGCCGGCCGACTTCTTCTTACGGAGGAAGAAGACCGCGCCGCCGCCGGCCAGCACCAGCACGATCGCGATGCCCGCGATCATCGGCGTGGCACTGGAGCCACCCGTCGCGGCGAGGCCGCCCTCGAGTCCCGCGGAGGTGCCGCCCGCCGACGCGGGGCTGGGCTGGGACGACGGGGTCTCGGTGCCGGGCTGTGCGGGGGCGCTCGCGGTCTTGCAGTCGAGCACGCCCTTGAAGTTCTTCTCGAACCCGCCGGGCCCGGTGATCGTGAAGTCGTAGGCCTGGTCCTCGGCCACCGGCACCGTCACAGTCCGGGACTCCCCGGCCTTGATCGTGTGCTTGAAGCCGGCCAGCGAGAAGGTGAACGGCGCGTCCCCCTTGTTGCCGGCCGTGATGTCCACGCCGCCCTTGGCGCAGTTCTTCTTCGCCGACAGGGAGGGGATCGCCCCCGCCTTCGCCCAGGTCGCCGTGGCCTGCGCCGAGACGGTGGACCGGCTGGAACCGGCCAGGATCTGCGTCTGGCTCTTGGTGGCGCTGGCGAAGGCCCGCCCGACCGGCACCGACATGCTGGCCTGGACGCTCAGCGTGGCCGTCCCGTCCGCGGCGTCCTCGGGGACGTCGAAGTACAGCTTGTTGCCGTCGACCGCGGAGGTCACGGGCTTACCGGCCTCGTCGGTGATCTTGATTCCGCTGGAAGCCGCGTCGGCGGGGGGCGCCACGGCGACCTGGCCCGCGTCGGTGCGCACGGTCACCGGGCCGAGCCGGCTGCCGGGCTTGCCGGAGACCGCGTTCGGCTCGAGGCTCAGCGAGGCCTTGGGCTCCTTGACGTCCGCCGCGGACTTCTGGAGCCAGTCGGCGAGCTTCTCCGCCTGCGGGTCGGCCGCCGTGACGTCCGCGCCGTCCGAGAACCTCCAGATGGCGACCTGGGTGCCGGCTGCGGCGGTCCTGTCCGTCAGCTGCCCGTCGAGCCCGGCGCTCTCTGCCAGTGCCGCCAGATCGTTGACCTGGGGGAACGAGTGCTGCAGGATCCAGCGGATCTTGCCGGCGTTCTTGTTGGCGCCCAGCGACGTCTGGTTCCAGGGGGTCTCCAGATACTTGGCCTGGTCCTGGGTCGGGTTGTGGATGTCGATGCAGTACGTCTGCAGCTGGCCGCCGCCGTCGACCGTCATCTCGAAGAGACCCGCGAGGATCTCCTGGTCCTTGCCGTTGGTGTGCAGCACCGCCTGGTCGTACGTCTGCAGCCCGTCGAGCGTGGCGACCGCACCGCCCTGATGCTGGACGGCGTCGTCGGCGACTGCCGTGCCGGCGCCGGCGACGGATCCGGCGGCCATCAGGCCGGACACCACCGCCGCGGCGGCAAGACGGCGAGCGGCGCGCCGCCTGCGTACGGCAGACGTAGAGAACACAGCAAACACAGCAGAATTCCCCTCCGGGCGAGACCTTTTCGCGTGCGACGCGTGAGAAGCGTGCGACGCGTGGGGGGAGTGTCTCGCCAGCAGACTCAAGTGCCCCGTGAGTACCCGGGAATCCTATGGACGGCGCGCAGCGCGATGCCCGGTCATGCCGTCAGATAACCATTCCGACTCGAAATCGTTACCACCGTCGGCGAGTTCACCCCCTGATCGCCCTGTTCCGCCCGCCCGCACTCCCGGAGCGGTGGAACCGTTTTGCCTCAACTCCCGTCAGGAGACGGCGACAACGGGCGCTCCGCGCGCCACGGCCTCGCCCGCGCCGGTCCGCTGCTGCACCGCCCCCACGGCCTCCGTGCCCGCCCTCGACGGCGCCGTCCCCACGGCCGCCGCGGATCTCTCGTCAGCGTCCCGGCTCTTCACCACCCGTCGGAACGCCGATGTCCCGCGGGTCAGGTCGTGCCCCACCGCCAGCGCGTCGATGTCCACGAACGTCCGCCGTCTGCCGTCCGTCTCCTCCTCACGCACCTTCAGCCGGCCGTGCACCAGAAGCGGTTCGCCGACCGAAACGGAACCGGCCAGATTCTGTGCGAGCGAACGCCAGGCGAAGACGGTGTAGAAGCTTGTCGGCCCGTCCGTCCAGTTACCGCCCCGGCGATCCCAGCGCCGCGAAGGAACGGCGAAACGGAATCGCGCCATCCCGCCCGTGGCCGTTTCCCGGTACTCCACATTCGTGGCCACATTCCCCACCACCGTCACCATGGTGTCGTTCATGACGGTCACCTCCCCGTCCGGTTGCATTTGCCCGGTCGCTGTGGACCGGTCTCCATGCTGGACCGGACGGAAAGATCGCGCCGACGCCTGTGGACGGACGCCCCGCTGTGGACAACTCCGTCACCCGATCCGGGAACGCACCCGCACCTGCAGCGCTCCTGGTCCGGGTGACGCGGGCCTCGCCGATCCCGACACCGTCGCGTACTGCTCCCGCACCTCCCGGTACCGCATCAGCTCCGCCGCCACCGGATCGAGCACCTTCGCGCGCCCGCAGGCGGCCGCCGCCTCCTGTAGGCGACGCCGGGCATCCTGCCCGTACCTCCGCGCGGGGCCCTTCGTCGCGGCCGCGCACGCCCACTCGACCAGCGGCCCGCCCACGATGCCGGCGAGCATCACCAGCACCGGCGGCACGAGCCCCGGCTCCAGTACGCCCACGATCTGGCCCACCAGCCACAGCCCGCCGTAGATCTGCAGCAGCGTCATCGACGCCTGCGCGAGCACCGCGGCCGGCCACCACGCAGGGCGCAGGGGCCGCCCCTTGGTCTCCGCCGCCTCACGCGCGGCCAGTTCGTCCAGCGCCTCCGGAAGCCCCTGCGCGCCCCGCACGGCCGCTTCGCGCACCGCCTGGCCCCACGGGGCGGGCAGGCCGTGCGCGGCCTCGTCGGCGACCGTGCGGACCGCCTGCTCGACCCGCTGCCGTGCGGTGGGCTCCTCCTCCACGGGAACCTGCGGCTCGGCGTTCGCCGCCCCGGGCATGCGCTTGCGTTCGTACCAGCGCCACAGCCGCAGCCACGGCGTCCCGCACGCGCGTCCCGCGTTCCTGCGCCATTCGCGCTCGGCGGCCTCTCCCGCCGCGGTCGCGCCGATCGCCTCCGCGAGCCGTGCCGAGAAGTCCTCACGGGCCCGCTCGTCCAGACCGGTCCTGCCGTCGGCGACGTACACCGGCCGCAGCTTCGCCGCCGCCGCGTCGACATCGGCCGACAGTCTGCGCGCCGCCGCGCTGCGCTCCTGAACGAACGCGCCGACCATCTCACGCAGTTCGCCCACCCCCTCCCCCGTCAGCGCGGACAGCGCGAGGACGGTCGCGCCGGGTTCACCGTGCTCCCCCACCGCCATGCCGTCCTCGTCGAGCAGCCGGCGCAGATCGTCCAGGACCTGGTCGGCGGCCTCGCCGGGCAGCCGGTCGATCTGGTTGAGCACGACGAAAGTGATCTCGGCGTGACCGGCCAGTGGCCGCAGATAGCGCTCGTGCAGCGCCGCGTCGGCGTACTTCTCCGGGTCGACGACCCAGATCACCGCGTCGACCAGCGCCAGGATCCGGTCCACCTGCTCCCGGTGCCGTACGACGGCCGAGTCGTGGTCGGGCAGGTCCACCAGCACCAGCCCTTGCAGCGTCTCGTCGCCGTCACCGCCCGCGAGGGGCTTGCGCCGCAGCCTCCCGGGGATGGCGAGCCGGTCGAGGAGCCCGGCCGCCCCCTCCGACCAGGTGCACGCGATGGGCGCGGACGTGGTCGGCCTGCGCAGCCCGGTCTCCGCGATGCGCACCCCGGCGAGCGCGTTGAACAGCGTGGACTTGCCGCTTCCCGTCGCGCCGGCGATGGCCACGACGGTGTGGCGCGAGGACAGCCGCTGGCGCGCGGCGGCCTCGTCGAGGACCCGGCCGGCCTCCGCGAGGGTCCTGCCGTCCAGCCGGGTCTGGGACAGGCCGAGCAGCTCGCGCAGGGCGTTGAGCCGGTTCCGCAGGGGGCCGCCGTACGTTCCTCCGACGGGCAGCTGCTCGTCGCCGATGTGGTCCCCTTCGCCCTCGCCTCTCACGTCTCCCTTGCCGTCCCCGTGTCCCGCGCCGTCGTCGTGAACCGTGCCGTCGTCGTGAACCGTGCCGTCCTCGTTCCGCTGACCGACCCGGCGGGCGATCAGTCCGTCGTCCCAGCGGCCGCCGGTCTCGTTCTCGTCGTCGGTGATGGCGGTCACCCGCGGTCACCTCTCCTTCTGCAGTAGGGACAGCGCGGCGATCAGCTCGGCCTGGGGCTCCGGGCTCACCTCGAGCGCGTCGAGGGGCGCCAGCCGCCGCTCCCGCTCGCTGTTCAGTACGTCGTCGATGTACGTCGTCGCCAGTTCGGCGCCCTTGTCGCGCAGCCGCAGCGCGCTCTGCGCACCGATCCGCTCGGCGAGCCGCTCACCCGCGCTGCGCGCCCGCCGCCCGCCGAGCAGCGAGGTCGCCAGCAGCGCGGCCACCGTCTCGGGGTCGGGTGCGGCATTGCGTTCCATCCCCCGCACCTCTTCCTCGGCGAGCTCCTCCAGGACCCGCCGCCAGCGCCGCACGGCCATCCCGATCCGCTCCCCCGCCTCCAGGTCGCGCCGGCCGCTGCGGGCGACCCCGGCGGACGCGGGCTCCCGCCGCCAGGCGTTCTCGACCTGCTCGTCGGCGGCGGCGACGGCGCACTGCAGCAGCGCGGACAAGCTGGCGACGAGGGAGTCGAGCAGCTCGGCGGCCGAGCTGTCGCGGGGATAGCCGCGCCAGCGTGTACGCGCGTCGCCGGCCAGTACGGCGCCCGCCCGCAGTTGCCTGCGCACCCGGTCGCGCTCCGCCTCGTACGCCTCCTCGACCGCGCTCGTCAGCCGCACGGCCGCCGCGTACTGTGCCGCGACCGCACTCGCCAGCTCCGGCATCCGCATGTTGAGCGAATCGATCACGCCCCCTGCCGTACGGCTGATGGCCTGCTGGCGGGCCGCCGGGTCCTGCGCCCTGTGGGCGAGCCAGGAGAACAGGCCGGAGACGGCCGTGGTGGGCAGCAGCCCGTTCGCGCCACCGGCCGACTCGGGCAGCTCCGGGATCGTGAACCGGGGCACGTCGCCGAGCCCCGCCTTGGTCATCAGCGCCGCGTACTGGCGCGACACCTCCTCGACGACCTGGTGCGGTACCCGGTCGAGCACGGTCACCAGCGTGGCGTTGTACTCCTTCGCCGTGCGCAGCAGGTGCCACGGGACGGCGTCGGCGTAACGCGAGGCGGTCGTCACCATCACCCACACATCGGCTGCGCAGAGCAACTCCCCGGCCAGCAGCCGGTTCTCCACGACCAGCGAGTCGATGTCGGGAGCGTCGAGCAGCGCCAGGCCGCGCGGGAGCAGGGAGGCCGTCTCGATCCGCAGCGCCTTCTCTTCCACGGTCCGCCCGCCGCCGGCCCGCCCGCCGACGTTGCGGCCCCCGGCGGTACGGCCCCCGGCCCTGGCCGACAGCAGGTGCTCCTCCTCGGCGTCCTCCTGCGGGGGCATCCAGACCCGGGTGAGCCGCGGCAGCACCCTCATCCCGGCGTACCAATGGTGGTCATCGGGGTGGCACACCAGCACGGGCGTCCGGGTCGTCGGCCGCAGCACCCCCGCCTCACTGACCCGTCGCCCCACAAGGGAGTTGACGAGCGTGGACTTCCCGGCACCGGTGGACCCGCCGATGACGGCGAGCAAGGGTGCTTCGGGATCTTTGAGACGGGGCACCAGATAGTCATCGAGCTGGTCGAGCAGCTCGGCCCGCGTCTGCCGGGCCCGGGGCGCGCCCGCGAGAGGGAGTGGAAGACGCACGGCGGCGACACGGTCGCGCAGGGCGGAAAGTGCGTCGATCAGCTGAGGCCGTGCATCCAAGGTCACCACATGCGAAGAATGCCCAATTTTGGTGACTTTTTGAAGCGTATGACGATCTCTGCGCGCCGATCAGACAGATGGGACACACGGGACGAGTGGGACGCAGGCATAACGAGTGCACAACACCCGGCACGTGAGACGTCAAAAGCGATGCACGAATCGCACCTGCCTGCGATTATCGGTTCGCTTCACCGAACCTCCACATCGTGCCACGCAGGCGAAGCAACCGGGTCAAGGCGATCGGAGCCCTATCCTTGTGCCCGGCAAGGTCACGGACCACCCGAGGGGGGCTCCAGGCCACCGAGGCCACCACCGGCCCCCGTAGCTCAGTGGATAGAGCAGGCGCCTTCTAAGCGCTTGGCCGCAGGTTCGAGTCCTGCCGGGGGCGCACATCGCGCACCACCTCGAGGCCCTCCCGCCGGGAGGGCCTTTTCGCTGGTCAGGGGCACATTAGCGGGTGTCGCGTAGTGGACAAGTAAGCGCCGCACCGGCCTCTGGTGATCGGGAGGGGATCCAGCGTCCTCCGGCTGCCACCGGGTTTCTGCAGGTGGCCGTGTCGAATACGTGTCGAAGCTTCGCGGGCAGCTCAGCGATCTTGGTAGAGACCGGGAAAACGTCCCCACCCCCGGCTGCGGCCGTGTGGAACACCAGCTCGCTCTGCTTGCCCACCGACGGCAGCGGAGCGTGCGTGTTTCACTGCGTACCAGCCCCGACGGCCGCTCCTGGCCCCGAGCCCCGGACAGGTGTGAATCATGACGGCGTCTATCGCGCTCAGGTTCGAGCGGGTGTCCACGAAGGGTGACCACAGAGACCTACGGTTGCATATCGGCAAACACCGACACACCTGCGATTCGTACTACCTCGCTATCGACGAGTCTCCTACCGCGTCGCGACATCTTGGTGCGAGTCTGGCCCGCCTGCTGGAGCAGTGGATGGAGCAGGTCAACGAGTTGCGGGACGCAGGAGGTGTCGCCTATTTGCCCTACGACTTTTCGGATCAGTGCACGGCCTGGCTGCGCGTCTCGTCGGCTGACGGGCGAACCGTTGATGTCCAGGCCGGTTGGAGCCTCGTCGAGGCCTGGGGCATCGAGCCCTCCAACTACCGTGCAACGACATCCGAGATCACGGACTTCGATCCGATCGCGCGGGCCCACATCGAGTGCTCGCTGGACGAACTGTCCAGGTGCCTCGCGACCAACCGGGATGCTCTCGCAGCCACGGGACCGTAGCCCGATGAGAGCTTCTCCAGCCGCCCCCGGCCTTGAGCGGCGCTCCTCAGCTGCCCGGGTGACCTGACTCACTCGAAGAGGGCGACCAATCCATTCACCCAGATCGCGAGGAACGCAAGAACCCCCGCCAGGCAGCCGACCCCCGCCAGCACACCGCCGACCGTCCACGGCTCGGAGGGCGCCTCGTACTTCTCCTCCAGGCCGTCCCGGTAGGAGGCAGGGTCGTCCCAGTCGACGGGGTGCCCCAGTTCCTCGGCGCAGGCGGTCCGCACTGCGACCAGCTGCCCCTCCGCGAAGGAGGTGGCAGCCATCGCCTCGGGGCCGCGCCAGCCGAGGGCCTTCATCCGCCACCCGGGAGACCCGTACCGCGCCTCGAAGGCGGCGGTCTCGTCGGCGTTGCGATCTTCTTCAAGGTACATCCAGCGTCCGGCCTCGGCGGAGTCGCCGTAGAGCCGGTACACCTCGGCCAGACGCCGACGGAGCGTCAGGTCGTACGGGAAGGACGAGACGAGACCGCGCAAACGCTGGCGCGCGACGGGAACCCGGCCTGCGGCCAGGTCTGCATCGACTCGGGCAAGGGTCTCGACCAGGGGCATGAACACATGATCGAGTACCGCACTGATCCACGTCGACCTGGTTTGTCACTGAGCACTCGCTCGCTCTCGACCGCCCATGCCCGTCAGCAGAGCACCGTCACGTGTCGCACCCGCTGGCAGCGTGCTCCCAGATAATGATGTCTGCCGCTCGAAGAAGGCTGAGAGGCCTCTCGTCAGGCGTGCGGATGGGGTCGATGAGGTCTTGGATCCATCCCTTCTGCCCGCGTAGGTCCGCTTGCAGGAGCGGCCACAAGCGGCGGGGAGTGTCCTTGTAGGCACCGGAAATCGGCTTTTCCCCCACGTAGAACCGGTAGATACGGCCATCGAAAATCGGCACAAGGTCAGGTCGCTTGCGGTGGAGGATCTTGGTGACGGCAACGGCCTTGAAATGGGGCAACCCCGTACCGTGGGCTTCACCTGTAGCGACCAGTGCCCGATCCACCAGAGACCAGGGTCCCGTCGACGGATCCAGCGTCACGTCCAGGAAGTCCGCCGTCGCACACGCCTCATTCGCAAGCACCGCTTCCATGGCCTGCAGGACTTCAGCCCCCGGGCCGTCAGGTTGGAACAACGGGGCTACCTGCTTATAGCCGATACGAACGCTCAGCAGAGCCGGCGCCAAGCAGTCCAACGGGTTCAGTCGATCCGGGTCGCCCTGCCAGTCATACGTACGGAAGGCTCGAGGGCCTCGAGGATCTATGTAGGTCTGCAGGTGCTTCTCCGCGCAACCACGCAGTGTTCCGATCGTGCTCACGTAGCCCTCTCCGCGGCCTCAACGATTCGCACGGAAACGCCGCTGCTCTGACCCAAGCAATGCTCAGGCATGCTACGAGCTGTGGACTATGCGTGGACCCAAACTCGCTCATAGCCATCCGTAGGGCAGCGGCCCGGACGACGCCCTGGTAGTCGAACCCCTTCCGGAATCGCGTGCCGTGACCGGCACGAT
The DNA here is from genome assembly GCF_053610925.1 of Streptomyces sp. NPDC054847. Classification (NCBI taxonomy): domain Bacteria; kingdom Bacillati; phylum Actinomycetota; class Actinomycetes; order Kitasatosporales; family Streptomycetaceae; genus Streptomyces; species Streptomyces sp. NPDC054847. The sequence continues at coordinate 17,254 of NZ_JBSGZJ010000049.1, forward strand.
GCACGCCATGAGCATCGAACCCGGCAGCGTCCATGCCGAGAGCATGCAGGTCACGGTGGAGACCGATGGTGTCGCGCAGGTCTTCGAGTGGGAGCACGGTGCGCGCATCCAGGTCCGGAAGCTCGGGCGCGAGGTGGTGATCGAGGCGAACGCTGCCGGGCTCAGGACACTGGCCGGCCACCTGCTCACCCTCGCCGGGACCGGCGTCCCCGATGGGAGTCATCTGCACCTTGAGGACAGCAACGGACTCTCCGAGGGATCCATCGGGTTGGTCCTGGAACGATGTGACGAAGAAGACTGAGGCATGAAGGTCGACGTGAACGCACAGGTCACGCACCACGAGGCGGGTGAGAATCCAAGCGCCTTCTGAGTGCTTGGCCTCAGGCTCGAGCCCTGTCCGGGGGCGCACAACGCGCGCCACCTCGTGGCGCTCCGGACCGGCGGGCCTTTCGTTGCCGGCACGCCCATGGACCGGCGGACGTCGCCAACGCGTAAGCGGCCGCGCCCATGCCCACCCGCAGAGCTTCACCCACCGCCCCGCGTCAGCGACCCTGTTCCCATGCTGACCCTCGATTCGCAGGACCCGCTCGCCGTCGCCGTCACCGGTGCCGTGCGGGGCGGTGATCTCGGGCTGCTCCGGCGGTTGCTCGAGGAGCATCCGGGGCTTGCCCGGGCCCGGATCGTCGAGGCGCGCGAGGGGTGCGGGCCGGGTGGGCGGAGTCTGTTGCATGTCGTCACCGACTGGCCGGGGCACTTCCCGGACGGGCCGCGAACGGTCGCGGCGCTGGTCGCCGCCGGCGCCGATCCCGGGGCGCGGTTCAGCGGCGCACACGCCGAGACGCCGCTGCACTGGGCGGCGTCCTGCAACGACGTCGCCGTCCTGGAGGCGCTCGTCGCGGCCGGGGCCGACATCGAGGCGGACGGGGCCGTCATCGGGGGCGGTACGCCGCTCGCCGACGCCTGCGGGTTCGGGCAGTGGGAGGCCGCGTACCGGCTCGTCGAGCTCGGGGCGCGTACGACGCTCGAGGAGGCGGCCACCCTCGGGCTGCTCGACCGTGTCGAGAGCTACGTCACGGGCCCGGCCGCACCCACGACCGACGGGATCACCCGCGCCTTCTGGGGCGCCTGCCACGGCGGGCAACTGGCCACCGCCCGGTACCTGCTGGCGCGAGGCGCGCACATCGACCACGTGGGCCACGGCGGAATGACGCCCCTCGACATCGCCCGCGCACAGGAAGCACGACAGGCGCAGCAAGACCAACAGACGCAGGGAGCCCGGGACGTCGTCGCCTGGCTGATCGGTCAGGGGGCGCAAGCGGGGTCGGAGATTTCGGACTAGGGCATCCGCACGCTCCGCATAACGGGAGAAATCATCATCCAGGTTGAAGAAATTGTGAAGGTCGGACCATCCTTCCGCCATGACTCTCGCCGCCGCGGATCTCGATCTGTCCAACGTGCCCGCATACGCCCATGATTGGGCGCTCGTCGACGTGGAGACCTCTGGTCTCGTTGCGCGGCGGGACCGGGTGTTGTCCGTCGCGGTGGTGACCGTCGGGCCGGACGGGGAACAGACGGCCGAGTTCTCGACGCTGCTGGATCCGGGATGTGACCCTGGCCCGGTCCACGTCCACGGGCTGACGGCCGAGCGGCTGCGCGGTGCTCCGGCCTTCGAGGAGGTCGCTCAGCGGATCGCGGGCATGCTCGAGGGTCGGGTGCTCGTCGCTCACAACGCGCAGTTCGACTACGACTTCCTCGCCCACGAGTTCGCCCGAGCCGGGGTGTTGCTGCCGGTCGCCAGGCGGCTGTGCACCCTGGCACTGAACCGGCGGGTCGACCCGCCGACGCCGGATCTACGGCTCGGGACACTGGCCGCCCACTACGGCGTGCCTCAACTACAGGCGCACGACGCCCTCGACGACACGCGGGTACTGGCCGGTGTGCTGCGCGCGTCCCTCCAGGAGGCCGCGCGGCTGGACCTGCCGCTGCCGTTCGTCGCCTGTCCGCCCCGGCAGGACGCGCGGTTCACTCCCAGCCCGCCGAAGACCCCCTGCGCCTTCCGTAATCCCGGCCGGATGGCGATGGGCGGACCGCTCGTGCAGGGCATGAAGATCGCTGTCACGGGCGCGACGGAGACGCCCCGCGCCGAGTTGGTGGCCAGGGCCGTGGCCGCCGGGCTCAACGTGATGGGCTCCGTCAGCCGGCACACCGGCGTTCTGGTCACGAACGACCGGTCCTCCGGTTCGGCGAAGGCGCGGCGGGCCGTCGCCGAGGGTGTGCCCGTCATCGACGAGCAGGAGCTCCTGAGGCTGCTCGAGGATGTGCGGCCGGGCACGGCGCACGAGACGTCGGCAGGGGCCGCTCCCGCCCCCGCGACCACCCCTTCCACACCCGCCACACCCGCACCCGCCGCCCCCGCACCCGCCGCCCCCGCACCGGCCACACCCGCGCCCGCCCACCCCGCACCCGCCCCACGTGAGTCCGCCGCCCGCGAGCCCGTGACCACCTCGCCCGTCCCCGCGCCGCGCGAGCCCGCGCCAACCGCGCCCGTCCCCGACGCCCCGGTGGCCGACCCGGCCAGGCCGTTGCGCGGGCGGCGGGTGCTGGTGCTCGGGGGGACGCACCCCGAGGCGGCGTCCGCCCGTGTCCGTGTCGTCGAGCTCGGAGGCGCCGCGGCGATCAACCTGTCCTCCGGTGTCACCGATGTCGTCCTGCTGGCCGGTGCGGAGGCCGACCGCCGGATGCGGCGGATCACGACGCTCCGGATCCCTGCGTACGAGGAAGCCTGGCTGGACGCGCCCGTCGTCGCCCCCGTGCCCGCCTGGAGCGAACGGCGGCAGGGACCGCAGGTGCTGCCGAGGGGTGGCGTCGTCGATCTGCCCGACCGCCGGGCCGGGTCCCTGTGGAGCGTCAGCGCCACCTGGGCGCAGCAGACGACCTGCGAGATCGACCTCGTCGCGTTCCTCGTCGACGAGGACGACCAGGTGTCCTGCGACGAGCACTTCGTCTTCTACGGAGCGCCGGAAAGCCCGGACGGAGCCGTACGGCTGCTGACCGACGGTCCGACGGAGCAGACCGTCACCGCCGATCTCGGCGCGCTGCCGCCGGCGGTCAGGCGGGTCGTCGTCGCGGCGGCGATCGACGGCACGCCGACGTTCGGCGACGTCGGCGCCGTGCAGGTGACCACCGGCCCGGGCGGGAGCGCCGCTCCGCTCGCTCAGGCGGCCCTCGACGCCGCCACAACGGAGCGGACGCTGCTGCTCGCCGAGCTCTACCGCCGCGGACCGCTGTGGCGCTTCCGGGCCGTGGGGCAGGGCTACGACCACGGGCTGGCGGCGCTGGCCCGCGGCTACGGGGTCGAAGTCGCGGACTGACACGGGCGGATCGACAGGGGCGCCATCGAGCGCCCCCTCGACCCGCCATGCACCTCGGACGCCGCCCTCCCGCCACACCCCGCACGGCCCTTACGTACGGCGCGCGTTGAACATCCCGGCTCGCGCGTCCGTACTGAGCTCTGCGTGCCGTGCCAGCCGCCACAACAGCTCCCGAATGTCATTTGCCATTTTCTCAATGCCGAGCCGGGAGGCATCAATGCGTTCGAACCGACGTGCAGCACGCTCCAAGGTTTCCGTGCGGGTCGTCGCCATGGTCACCGCCGCCGTCGCCGCGGCCGCGCTGGTGGTCGTGTCGCTGCAGACGGGCAGCGGGGAGGCGACCGCGGGGACCACCGCGACGGGCGGGTCCGCCCAGCACGGCGCCGGTCACTCGGGGGCCGGATTCTCGGGGGCGACTGCCGCGGAGGCGCAGGGTCCGCAGCAGGTGACCGAAGTCGACCGGACGTTCCTGGTGAAGGTGCGGCAGGCGGGACTCTGGGAGATCCCCGCAGGACGGCTGGCCCAGACCCACGCGTCCAGTGAGGCCGTGAAACGGGCCGGGCTGCATCTCCTCGACGGTCACAGCAAGCTCGACCAGCTCGTGCGGGAGGACGCCAAGATCCTCGGGGTGCAGCTGCCCAACGAGGCCACCGAGGAGCAGCAGGGCTTCGTGACGCAGCTGGAGAACGCCCAGGGCGCCGAGTTCGACCGGCTCTTCGCGAACCTGCTGCGTTCTTCGCACGGCAAGATCTTCGCCACGATCGCCGAGGTCAGGGCCGCCACGCAGAACGACCTGATCCGCCGTCATGCTCGTCAGGCGAACCAGACGGTGCTGGACCACATGGAGGTCCTCGAGGACACCGGGCTCGTCGACGCCGCCACCTTCGCGGAGGTGGAAGCGGCGGTCGCGCCGAAGTGACCGGCGCTCCGCCTCGGCCCGTCCGGCAGACCCGGACGGTGCCAAGACCCGGTCCTGCCAAGGGGAAGTAAAATCCCTTGCATTGTGCAATGCTTCTCGTGGTGGAGGACCCGGCTGCTCGCCGGCCTCTGCCCGGGAGCGGCACTGGCACGGTGACGCAGCTCGACCACCGCACGCCGGCGATGTCGACCGGGTCCTCCCCGCCAGACGTTCGCGGCGTCAGCGGCCGGGGCGAGGCCCCATGTCCGACCAGCCCAGCGGGTACAGCTCGCCGTCCTCTTCGGGCACCGCCGGTTCGCCGCCGGCCTCCGTGAAGGCGGCCAGGGCGCCGATGAGCGCGGCCCGCTGCGACGGGTCGAGCCGTTCGACGATGGCCGCGATCTCCTTACGGCGCTGGGCCGTGACGTCCTCGACGATGCGCCGGCCCTCCGTCGTCAGCCGCAGCACCGTCTCGCGTCGGTTGTCCGGGTTGACCTGCCGGTCGGCCAGACCCGCCGCGATCAGCCGGTCCATCATGCGCATGGCCGTCGACGGGTTCACACCGAGCCGGTCGGCGAGGACGACCAGCTTGGCCGGCCCCTCCAGCGACAGCACGACCAGCAGCCGGAACTGCGGCAACGTCACCCGGTCCTCGACCGCGGCGAGCGAGCGGGCCGAGAGGGCGACGAGCAGCCGGGACGCGGTCAGCACCGCGCGGGTCACGGCGTCGACGTCGTCCATCCCCCGCGAGGAGTACGAGGAGTGCGCTGGTTCGGTCATTTCTTCTTTGTACCGCGCGCCGCCCGGGTGCCGTGCGGCGGCCTCGCATCCAGTGCCCTGGCCGGGTGCCGCCCCTCACCCGGTCGTCGGTCGCCGCGCAGACGTCCCGCCCCGCCGCCGTCACTCCCGGCGGTGGCGGATCAGCAGCATCGCGGCGTCGTCGTGCGGCGGCGCCTGCGCGTACTGCTCCAGGTCCGCGCGGAGTTCCACCAGCGCCGCCTCCGGGTCCTGCGTCCTCAGCAGATGGCCGCGCTCGCCGAGCGGGTAGAACCGGCCGGCCCGGTCGCGGGTCTCCGTGACCCCGTCGGTGTACAGGAACATCTGGTCGCCGGGCGCGAAGTCGGCGGTGAACGGCTCAGGGGCGGACGTCCCATGGAGACCGAGCCCGAGCGGCAGGGCACGTCTGGGCGGCTCCGCGAAGGAGACCGTTCCGTCGCTGTGCACCACCATCGGCGCGGGATGCCCGTAGTTGAGCAGGGTCACCCCCTTGCCCGGCTCCAGTTCCGCGAGCACGGCGGTGACGAACTTCTCCCCGCCCTGAAGCTCCCGTTCGAGGGCACGCTCGAGCCGCTCGCCGACGCCTGCCAGGTCCTCTTCCTCGTGCGCCGCCTCCCGGAAGGCACCGAGGACGACGGCCGCCGTCTCGACCGCCTCGAGCCCCTTGCCCTGCACGTCGCCGACGATGACCCGCACGCCGCCCGGTGACGTGACCACCTCGTAGAGGTCGCCGCCGATACGGGCTTCCGCGACCGCCGAGGTGTAGGAGACGGCCACCCGCAGATGGCCGGCCGTTCGCGGCACGGGCCGCAGCAGCACGCGCTGCGCGACCTCCGCGATGGAACGCACGCTGGCGAGCTCGGCCTCCCGCCGCTGCCGCATCACCGCGGCCACCACACCCGCTCCGGTCACCCCGGCGACCGAGGCCATGGCGGAGTACCAGCGGCGTTCGCCGAGCACCCCGTCGTAGATTCCGAGGCCGAAGCAGAAGCCCAGAGACAGGACCCCGATCAGTGCCGTACGCCGCCATCCGCCGACGAGCCCGGCGAAGGCGGGACCGAGCGAGACGAGGGCCAGAAACCCCACGCTCGACCCGGCTGTCACGTCGACCAGGGCGACTATGCCCATCACCACGAACGGGAGGGCGGACAGCAGTCGGGAGCGCGACGGGATCTGCTCGGCCAAGTCGGACTCCGCGGTTGATCGGCTGGCGGGGAAACGGTCTCCGTCGACGGCACGGCCACGCGGCAGCCGGGCGCGCGGAAGAGCGGCGCGGTCGCCCCCGTCGGCCTCGCCATCCACTTTTAGACTATGCAAAGGTTGCACAGTCGAATCGTCCCGGTCCGCCCCCGTTACCGAATCGAAGCCGCTCCCAGAGAGCTCTCAGCCCCCGGATCGCCGCCAAGCCCCCGCACCGCCCACGAGAGGCAGGAACGTGACGTCTCCGCACCGCGCGCCGCAGCGTCCCCCGCTCCCCACCGGTGTCACACGCTTCGTGGCCAGGCTGCCGGTCCACCTCTACCGGATCGGCCTCGGCCCCCTGTTCGGGCGGCGCCTGCTGTTGCTGATCCACACCGGCCGTACGTCGGGGCTGACCCGCAAGACGGTCGTCGAGGTGGTGGAATCCGACCGGGCCGGCGGATGGTGGACGGTGGCATCGGGCTTCGGACCCCGGGCCCAGTGGTACCGCAACCTCCTCCACACCCCGCAGGCCACCATCCAGGTCGGCCGCCGCTACTACCCGGTGACGGCGCAGCCGGTCACACCGGAGGAGGGCGGCCGGCTCATGGCCCGCTACGCGCCCCGCCATCCGCTCGCCGCCCGGTGGCTCTGCCGGTTCATGGGGTACGAGGTCGACGGCAGCGAGGCCGGCTACCGCCGGGCGGGCGAGTCGATCCCGTTCCTGCGGCTCGAGGCGGCGCCCGGCAGCTTCTGACGGGCGCGCTGCCCCACCCCGGGCCCCGCTGCGTCACAGGTCGCGTCAAGTCACCGCGTCACAAGCCTCAAGGCGTCGCCGCACACACCATGAGCACGAACGCGGCGAGGGCGAACAGGGTGCGCACCAGGTGCAGGGCGTTCCACTTGCCCTCGAAAGCGGCCCGGACCTCGCGGGCGGGCCGCGGCGAGTTCTCGGCCGACGCGAGGGCGTTGTTGAGCGGGACGTTCCCGGCGCTGGTGATGACGTGGCCGACGAACGCGCAGACGAGGGCGGCGATGACCAGCCAGCGGTCGGTGGCGGTGCGGCCGTCGACGGGGACGAAAAGCGCCGCGACGGGGAATCCCAGGCTGCCGAGGAAGGCCAGCATGAACGTGCCGCGTGGCACCTTCTCGTTGATGCGGCGCATGGCGGGCACGAACTGTTCGTCGGACAAGGTCGCGAGCGCGGGCATGATGCCCGTCTGGAAGATCACGAAGAAGCCGGCGTACAGACCGGTGGACACGACGGCAAGGGCGAGGAGAAGGGTGGCCATGCCGTTCATGATGGCCTGACGCGGAGGGCGGCGCGCCGTGTTTTCGGACGGCGTGCGGTGGTTGGAGGCCGGATTCCCCCGGGTCTCCAACCATCCTCGAACCGCTCGCCAACCGTCCGCGAGCGGGGCGCGTCCGACGGCCGGTCAGGTGGCGTGAGCCACGCCCCGACCGCACCGCCCCGCCCGCCCTCGCTCTCCCCCTCGCCGGAGGTCAGTACCGCCCCGACCGCTGCGCCTGCTCGATCGAGTCGGCCAGTTCCTCCACGGCGCTGTCCTCCGTGGACCTCGCGAGCGCCCGGGCCCGGTCCTCCAGCGCGCCGAGGCCCGGTGCGCCCGGCACGGAGCCTCCGCGCAGCGACTCGGCGAAGTACGCGGCGACCGCCGTGATCTGGAGCCGCTTCGACGGTGCGTCCCACAGGGTCCCGTCGATCGCGTCGGTCTCCACCGTGCCGCTCTCCTCGTGCGGCGCCCGGGTCTTGGGGTCGAGCCAGCGCACGGTCGCGGTGGCGACGTGGCCCTGCGCGCCGTCCCGCAGGCGTACCGCGTAGAGCGCGGTCACGGTGTGGCCGGGGCCCACCTCGCCGCCGTCCACCCGGTCGTTGCGGAAGTCGTCGTCCGCGACCTCCCGGTTCTCGTAGCCGATGAGCCGGAACTGCTGGACGGTCTGCGGGTCGAACGCGACCTGCGCCTTGGCGTCCCGCGCGCGCAGTTCGACGTGGCGGGGCAGCTCGTCGACGAAGACCTTGCGTGCCTCCTCGTCGGTGGAGACGTACGTGGTGTGCCCGTCGCCCTTGTCGGCGAGGCGTTCCATGAGGTCGTCGCCGTAGTCACTGCCGACGCCGACGCCGAACAGGGTGATGCCGTGCTCGCGGCGGGCGTCGTCGATCCGCTCGAGGATCGCCTCCGCCTCCGTCTCGCCAGTGTTGGCGAGGGCGTCGGACAGCAGCACCACACGGTTGGTGGCGCCCTTCCGGCGGCCCTCCACGGCCTCGTCGTAGCCGGTCGTGACGCCGGCCTCCACGTTGGTGGAGTCGGTCGGCTCCAGCTCGTCGACGACGGAGCGGATGCGGTCGCGGTTGCCGTCGAGGCGGGTCATGGGCAGCCGGGTCTCCGCCTCGTCGCTGAAGGTGACGACGGCGATGGAGTCGTCGTCACGCAGCTGGTCGGTGAGGGTTCCGAGCGACTTCTTCACGAGGTCGAGCCGGCCGGGCTCCGCCATGGAGCCGGAGATGTCGATCACGAAGGTGAGCGCGGCGGGGGGCCGGTCGGCCTCACGGCCGACGGGCCGGGTGGCGAGCCCCACACGGACCAGGGACCAGTTGCCGTCCTCGTACCCCTCGGAGGCGTGGGTCTGCAGCTTGTGCTATCCCAAGCCGCCGGCGCGGGTGGCGACATCGCGGGCGGCGGACGACTACAGGTGTATCGAGTGCGGGGTTGGCCGGCGCTAGACGTGCCG
>NZ_JBSGZJ010000050.1:0-26208 GCF_053610925.1 Streptomyces sp. NPDC054847
GGCGGGGTGCGGCCCTGCGGCCTGTGAGGGGGATCAGCGGGTCAGCAGCGCCCGGCCGATCTGCGCGAAGACACCCTTCGGGTGCGCCCGGAACATCGGCTCCGTGCCGAACAGCACCACCGGCGTGCCGGCCGACGACGTCCCGGAGACCACAGCGGCGTGGCCCGCGGCGTCGCCCGGCCCGCCCGTGCCCTGCTCAGTGGCGCGCCAGTGGCCGGACACCAGCGGGTTGCCCGTGGCGTACGACTGGTCGACGCGCACACCGGCGCCCGCCCCGGTGAACCACATCGGCGAGTAGACGAAGGTGTGCGCCGGAGCGCCGCCCGTGATGGGGCCGCCCGTGTTCCGCACCCGCACCACACCGTTGGCGTCGCCGTTGCCCGCCACCGCCGTGACGTCGAGGAGTGACGCCGCCTCGTTGAACGCCGCGCCCTGCTCACCGAGCCCGACCACACCGACGCCGCTCGCCTCGAACGCGGCGCGGGCGGCGGGGGTCAGCTTCGCGTGGTCCAGCCCGGACGACACGTACAGCACATCGGCCGTCGACCAGTCGAAGCCCGCGTTCAGCACCGCCGTGGAGACCGGCACCACGTCGAAGCCCATCTCGCGCAGCGCGAACAGCTCGCCCGCCGTGACGGCCGCGGCGACCCGGGTCCGCTCCAGCGCTGTCGTGCCCTTTTCCCGCGTGGCGTGGAACGCCACGCCCAGCCGGTCCGCGAGCACCGCCGCCCGGCCACGCGCCGAGCCCGGCACGATCGCCGAGCCGTCGGTGGCGCGCCGGACCTCGACGCCCTGCTTCAGCAGGGAGTTGAGAGCGGCCAGCTCCTTGGGGTCGTCAAGGCGCAGCCGGAGGTCGCCGCTCGGAGCGACGTGTCCGGTGGGTGCCGCGGCGTGGACCGTACGGGTGCGGACCCGCAGGTCGCCGGAGGCGGCGGCGTCCACGTCCGCGCCCCACAGCAGGCCGAGGCTCCAGCCCGAGATGTCGTACATGGCTCCGACGTCCGCGCTGATGTCGCGGCCGTCGGCGAGGATCACATTGGCGATGCCCCGCTTGGGCTGGTGCATGTCGACGATGTACGACCCGGCGGGGTACGTGCGGCCCGCGAGCCGGAACGCGGTGAGCGCCCGCTCCACCCGGACGTCGTTGGCGACAAGGTGGTCGACCAGCCGGGCCGCCGCGGTCGCCGACCGCTGCGAACGCCCGGCGGGAACGACGTACGCCCTCGGGAACTTCGTGGTGTAGACGTCCTCGGGGCCGATGCCCGGCACTCCCGGGACGGTCTCCTCGGAGACGGGCCGCTGCGGCTCGCCGGCAGCGCCCCTGCGGAACGTCTCGATCTGGTCGGCCAGCACCGAGGTGCGGTGCGCGTGGGTGTGGTCGAGCGTCGCGCGCATGGCCGCGCCCGCGATGTCGGTGTTGATCGCGGCCCTGCGGCGCAGTTCCTCGACCGGCAGCGTGTTGTACGCGTTGTTGTTGACGGCCATCGGGAACTCGATGGTGTGCGAGGCGACAGCGCCCTGGAAGGGCATGTACTGCGGGGTGAAGATGGGCGGCCAGTCGTCCCAGCCCTCCTCCTGGTCCCGGAAGGGGATCACGGCAGGACGCACACCGTCCTTCTCCGCCGTGTAGCCGAGGCCGTTGACGGCCTTCTCCATCCCGAGCGCGTTCGCGTAGGAGTTCTTCAGGAACAGGTCGTACTCGTAGTTCTCGCCGTGCGGCGGCGTGGTCGGCTCGATCAGTGTGCCGTTGACGTATCCGTGCAGGTCGAGCATGACGGCAGGCTGCTTGTCGATCGCGATCTGCCGGATCGCCCGTGTCTCGGGCTGCGTGGCGGTGATGAAGTCGCGGTTGAGGTCAAAGCCCCCGGCGTTGGCGCGGGTTCCGGCGATCCTGCCGTCCGGGTTGGCCGTGACGTTCAGGTAGACGCGGTTCTTGGCGAGCAGATCGGCGGTCTTCGCGTCCTTGGCCGTCGCCAGTTCCTCGATGAGCTTCAGGGCGGCGTCCGTGCCCTCCCACTCGTTGCCGTGGATGTTGTTGTTGATGAACACCGGCGTCTTGTAGCGCGACTTGATGTTCCGGTCCTCGGCCGCGGCGGCGGGCGCGTTCTCGATGCGTTCCCGCATCCGCTCCTGGTCGCGCGCCTGGGCGGCGCTCTCCGGCGCGGTGACGGTGACGAGGTACAGCTCGCGACCGCCCGCCGAGTGGCCGGCGACCTCGACGCTGACCCGGTTGCTCAGTTCTTGGAGGGCGTTGAGCCGCGGGGCGAGGGAGTGATAGGGAGCGAGGCCCAGTTTTATCGATTTGTCGGCCGGGTTCTCCGGCGGGACCTCGAGTGCGGTCCTTCGCGGGTATCCGCCCTCCCCGGTGAGGTCGCGGGTCTCGTCGGTGAGCGCGCCGGCGGTCGCGGAGAGCGGCGCCCTGGCCGCCGTCGTCGGCGCGTCGCGGCTTCCTTCTCTCACGGGGTGCGGCTGGGGCCGGTCCTCCGCGGGGGCGGCCACGGCGCCCGGAAGCGGCGCGAGCAGAGCGCCGGCGAGTGCCGCGGCGAGGGTGGCGGTGATCAGTACGGGGCGGGGTGAGCCCATGCGGTTCGAGCCTCCGTGGGTCGGAAGGAATCGTCACAAGATCAGTACGCACGGTCTACCGGTTCGGCTGCCGAACAACAAGAGGCACCCCGATAAGGTGTGCGCATGCGTGATCTCGGGGTGGGTTTCGGGTACTTGATGAAGGGCCAGCGCTGGGTCGCCGGCCACGGCCGGTGGTTCGGTTTCGGCCTGCTTCCCGGACTCGTGACCCTGGTGCTCTACACGGCCGCGCTCGTCGGACTCGTCCTCGGCGCTGACGACGTGACCGCCTGGGCGACTCCCTTCGCCGACGACTGGTCCGCGCCCTGGCTCGGCATCTTCCGCGGCACGCTCACCGCACTGTTGTTCGCCTTCGGGCTGTTCGTGGCCGTCATCACCTTCACGGCCGTGACGCTCCTGGTCGGCCAGCCCTTCTACGAGAACCTCTCCGAGCAGGTCGACCGCTCCGAGGGCGGCGACGTCCCCCACTCCGGGCTGCCGCTCTGGCGTGAACTGTGGATCTCCGCCAGGGACTCGCTGCGGGTCGTGCTGCGCGTGGTCTGCTACGGCGTGCTGCTCTTCGCCTGCGGTTTCATCCCGGTCGTCGGGCAGACGGTGGTTCCGGTGATCGGCTTCTGCGTCTCCGGCTTCTTCCTCGCGGAGGAGCTGACGGCGGTGGCCCTCCAGCGGCGCGGCATCGAACTCAAGGACCGCCTCACCCTTCTGAGGGGCCGCCGGATGCGCACGCTGGGCTTCGGCGTGCCGCTGACGCTGGCGTTCCTCGTCCCGTTCGTCGCGGTCTTCCTGATGCCGGGCGCGGTGGCGGGCGCGACGCTGATGGCCCGGGACCTCGTGCCGGACCCGGCAGCCGATCCGGAGCCGGCGCAGCCGGGCCCGCACACCTTCCGCAAGGCGGACTAGCGCTCCAGGCGCTCCGGGCCGGCGTGGTCCGGCCCGGCGGCGGACCGGGCGGCCGGGATCCGCGCCACCGCGAGGGCGGGGGCTTCGGTCCCCGCCGTGGCGAGCAGCGCGCCGTCAGGACCCCAGAGGGCGCTGCCGCCCAAGCAGTCACCGACACCGGACGGCCCCACCGCGTTGGCGAGCAGCACCGGGAGGGCGTTGTCCCTGGCCCGGACCGGATAGACCCGCTCGAACGAGTCGTTGTGCTCGTCGAGCACCGAACTGGCCACGTACACCTGGCAGCCGTCGGCCTTCGCGCGCTCCGCCACGTCGGGGAAGCGGTTGTCGTAGCAGACCGCCACCGCGAACCGGACGCCGTCGAGGGTGAAACGGCCGTCCCGCGTACCGGCCGTGAAGACGTCGTTCTCCTCGCCGTACAGATGCGTCTTGTCGTAGCGGGCGAGCAGCTCGCCGTCCGGGCCGATGACCAGCGCCGTGATCGTGGGGCGGGGCCCGGACGTGCGGGCGACGCAGCCGACGAGCGCCGCGGTCGACGTCGTCCGGCACGCCTCCCGCAGCGGCTCCAGCCGGGGATCGTCCTCACACAGCCACAGCTCGGGACGTCCCGCGATCAGCTCCAGGTCGTAGCCGGTGACCGCCAGCTCGCAGAAGGCGACGAGGGCCGCCCCCTGCCCGGATGCCGCCCGCACCAGCCCCCGCATGCTGTCGACGTTCGCCCCGATGTCGCCCGGTACCGAGGTGAACTGCCCCGCCGCGATCTTCATGTGTCCGTCATCCCGTCCCGTTGTTCTCTGCAGCCACCCGGATGATCTCGCGGACCTGGGCGATGATGTCCAGCCGGTTGCGGACGAACTCAGGGTCGGTTATCTCCGTCGTGTTGTCCGCCGCGAACTGGAGCACCGGGGTGTGCACATGACCGCCGGGGATGTCCAGGCCGAGCCGGTCGCGCAGCAGGGTCGCGCGGTAGGCGATCTCGTTGGACAGGTAGTCGCCGCCGCCTCCGGCCCGTGCGGTCGAGCCCGTGGTCGGGCCGTCCGGCCGGGTGACGGGGGTGGTCTGGCCGGCCGGTATCTCGGTCACGGAAGTGTTGTCGTACACCGGGAAGCGGCCCGTGTCCGCGGTGGTGATCGCCTTGTACGGGAGCGAGGTCGGCGTCCACTGGGGCTGCGAGGCGGGATCGGACACCGGCACGGTCTCCCGGCGGGAGAGGTTGTCGTTGTCCGGGAAGCCGCCCCGCCAGGCCCCGTTGAAACGCTCGATGTCGATACGGCCCACCCGGCCCTGGCTGACCGTCGTGAACAGGTCCGCCTCCGGGAGCCGGGCCTCGAGGGTCCGTTCGACCGTGCCGTCGGTGAAGTCCTGCCAGCGCACCGGGAAGACGGCCGTCTCGATCCTCGCCGGCCCGTCCGCCGTGCGGATCCACGTGCCGTCGAGGGCGAGCGCGGTCGCACCAGAAGGGTTGCTGATACGGATGTCCCGGTCGAGCGTGAACGGGTCGAAGCCCGTCATCACGATCCGCTTGACGCCCTTGCCGTGCGGGAAGTCCATCGAGTCCTGCCCGCGCGAGGACCGTTCCAGACCGTCCAGCAGGCGTGCCCGCTGCGCCGCGGTCATGTCGAACGCGGGCTGCCACTGCCGCAGGCCGGCGGTCATCCCGAGCCGCGCCCAGTACAGGGGGCGGTCGTCGTCCCGACTCAGGTCGCCCCGTACCGCACCTCGGCCCTGCGCCCGGTCCACGGCCCGCTCCCACAGCGCCGACCCGTGGCGAAGGACGGCACGCTCGGCCTGGCGGTACGACGTCGCGCCCTCCAGCGCCCGGACGAAGTCCGGTGCCGTGGAGTCGAATCCGCTGCGCCGCAGGATCTCCTGCGGCACGGCCCGTCCGAGCCGCTGCTCCTCGGCCGTGAGCGGGACGGCGGCGGGGGAGGGGGCGGCGGAAACGAGCGGGGACGCCGTGAGCGTGAGCGCGGCGGAGGCGAGCAGGGCGACACCAAGTACGTCCAGACGGGCGCGTATCCGGGGCACGGGATTCCTTTCGTCGGGTGGCGGAAGTATCGCCGTCCGGCCGCGGTGGCGAAAGGCGGCCTACGACCCGGCCGGTGGAGCCTGCGCGGCCGTGATGTTGCGGTAGGCGATCTCCGCCAGCCTCTGCTGGCCGTCCCTGCTGGGGTGGAACCAGTCCCAGCGGCTCAACTGCTCACCCGTGAAGCGGTAGTCGAAGACCTCGCCGCCGTCGTACCGGCAGCGGTCGTCCTCCGCGCACACGTCCTCCAGCACGCCGTTGTACGCGACGACCCGCTGCTGGACGGTGTCCCGGCGCTGCTGCGCCTGCACGCTCAGGTCCTGCGCGTCACCGAGCATCGAGGCGCAGATGCCCAGTTCCCATATCCGGCTGCCCAGCGCGTCGCCGCGGCCGGCCGACCACAGCCGCTTGAGGTCCGGCACGCTGGAGACGTAGACCTGAGCCTTCGGGGCGTCCTTGCGCAGCGCGGCCATGGCGGCCTCCAGGGAGGCCCGGAAGTCCTCGACGGGGGTCATGCGGTCCACGGTGTCCGCGCAGGCGTCGTTCGCGCCGACCATCACCGTGACCAGTTCCGGCTTGTGGGCCGCGGCCCGTGCCATCTGCTCCGGCAGGTCGGAGGCGTCGGCGCCGGAACGGGCCAGGTTCCAGCTGCGCTCCGCCACGGCGGACGGGCCGAGCAGGCGCAGGGCGAGGCTGTTCACCGTGGTGTCCGTACCGGTCGCCCACGAAACCTCGGGGCAGTCGGCGAGGATCATGCACGCGTCGAACCCGCGCGTGATGGAGTCGCCGACCGCGGCCAGCGAGCGTGGACTGGTGTCCCACACGCGGGTCGGGCTCGGGCTCGGGGAGGGACGCGCGGACGTCGCCGACGGATCCTGGCCGGATGATCCTGACGACGAGTCACATGCCGCCAGCACGCCCGCCGCCAGCGCGGCGGTGGCGAGCGCGGCCGCCACGCCGGTGCGTGCTCGGAACGTCCGGCTCCGCTGTCGCAAGGTCACTTTCCCCTCCACAAACCCGGCATCCGACCTCCTGCCGAGTGAAAGCTTGGTGCGTACGGGCCCCAGGACCGACATTACGTCACCCCTCGGCGCGTTCTGCACGGTAACTTTTGCCACGTCGACCCAGAGGCCCACCTCGCCCATCGGCGCCGGTAAATTACATCTCGTCACATGCCGTCCCTTTTGCGGAGACTTGTTCCCGATGCTGTTTACTGAGGCCGCTGGGAAGGCGATCCTCGTCCCACACTGGAGGTCCCGGTGACGACACGTGGCGTTCTGTACGTTCACTCCGCACCGCGCGCGCTGTGCCCCCACGTCGAATGGGCGGTCGCGGGCGTGCTCGGCGTACGGGTCCAGCTGGACTGGATCCGCCAGCCCGCATCGCCCGGCACCTGGAGAGCCGAATTCTCCTGGCGCGGGGAAGTGGGCACCGCCTCCAAGCTGGCGTCCGCGCTGCGCGGTTGGCACCTGCTGCGCTTCGAGGTGACGGCGGAGCCGTGCGCGACCGCCGAGGGCGAGCGCTACAGCGCCACGCCGGACCTCGGGATCTTCCACGCGGTGACCGGCATGCACGGCGACATCCTCGTGCCCGAGGACCGTCTGCGGGCGGCTCTGGCGCGGTCCACGCAGGGCGAGACGGACCTCGAGGCGGAGATCGCGAAGCTGCTGGGTAAGCCGTGGGACGACGAGCTGGAGCCGTTCCGGTACGCGGGGGAGGGCGCGCCGGTGCGGTGGCTCCACCAGGTGGTGTGACGCGGTAGCCACTGCGGGGCTGTTCCCTCCACCCCGGCCCTTCCCGAACCGGGCTCCGCCCGGGCCCCTCTGGGAGCCTCCGCCCCCGCACCCCCGCACCCCCGCACCCCCGCGCTTCGATCGCCGACGGGGCTCGAGTTGCCCGTGCTTCGGCAACGAGCAGAGGCCCGCACCCCCGAGGGGCACGGGCCTCGCACGTGAAGCGGGTCAGGCAGGTCAGACGGTGCGGAACGCCAGCACCACGTTGTGGCCGCCGAAGCCGAACGAGTTGTTGATCGCCGCGATCGTGCCCTCGGGCAGCGCGCGGGGCTCGCCGCGCACGATGTCCGCGTCCACCGTCTCGTCGAGCTCGTCGACGTTGATCGTCGGCGGGGCCGTGCGGTGGTGCAGCGCGAGCACCGTCGCCACCGTCTCGATGCCGCCCGCGCCGCCGAGCAGATGACCCGTCATGGACTTGGTCGCGGAGACCGCGACGTGGTCCAGGTCGTCGCCCAGCACGCTGCGCAGGGCCTTGATCTCGGCGACGTCACCCTGCGGCGTCGACGTCGCGTGCGCGTTGAGGTGCACGACCTCGGACGGCTTGAGGTCCGTGGCCTCGAGCAGGTTCCGCAGCGCCGCCGCGATACCGCGGCCGGTCGGCTCCGGCTGCGCGATGTGGTGGCTGTCCGCGGACAGGCCCTGGCCCAGCACCTCGCAGTAGACCTTCGCGCCGCGTGCGGCGGCGTGCTCGGCCGACTCCAGGATCACGACGCCCGCGCCCTCGCCGAGGACGAAGCCGTCACGGGCCGTGTCGTAGGGGCGCGAGGCCTTCGTCGGCTCGTCGTTGTTCTTGGACATCGCCATCATGTTGGCGAAGGCCGCGATCGGCAGCGGGTGGATCGCCGCCTCGGTGCCGCCGGCGACGACCACGTCGGCACGGCCGGTGCGGATCATCTCGACGGCGTAGCCGATCGCCTCGGCGCCCGACGCGCACGCCGAGACCGGGGTGTGCACGCCCGCCTGGGCGTTCACCTCGAGTCCGACGTTGGCGGAGGGGCCGTTGGGCATCAGCATGGGGACGGTGTGCGGGGAGACGCGGCGTACGCCCTTCTCCTTGAGCACGTCGTACTGGTCGAGCAGAGTCGTCACGCCGCCGATGCCGGAGGCGATGACGGTGCCGAGACGGGCCGGGACGATCGCCCCGTCCTCGCCGGCGGGGGCGGTGTAGCCGGCGTCGGCCCACGCCTCGCGGGCCGCGATCAGCGCGAACTGCGCGGAGCGGTCCAGCCGTCGGGCCAGCGGGCGCGGCAGGACCTCGCCCGGGTCGACCGCGGCGGTCGCCGCGATCTTCACCGGCAGGTCGGCGAAGCGCTCCCCCTCGAGCAGCTTCACACCGGAACGCCCGGCGATGAGACCTTCCCAGGTCGATGCGCTGTCGCCACCCAACGGTGTGGTTGCGCCGATACCGGTGACGACCACGGTGCGATTGGTCGAGTTCACAGGAATTCTTTCTCCACGTGTAGAGGGTGCTGAATTTTCACGGCGCCACCGGAGAGTGGCGACAAACGCGACGTGAGACTCAGGCCTGGTGCTTTGCGATGTAGTCCGCGGCGTCGCCGACGGTCTTCAGGTTCTTGACGTCCTCGTCGGGGATCTTGACGTCGAAGCGCTCTTCGGCGGCGACGACGACCTCGACCATGGACAGCGAGTCGACGTCGAGGTCGTCGGTGAAGGACTTGTCCAGCTGGACGTCCTCGGTCGGGATACCGGCGATCTCGTTGACGATCTCGGCGAGACCCTTGACGATCTCTTCCTGCGTGGCGGCCATGGTGGCGCTCCTTCGGTGTGTATCAGAGGGTGTGGCAACAGCCGTCCGGAAGATCCGTACGGTGCCTAGGGGAGGGTAACGACCGTCGCGGCGTAGACGAGACCCGCCCCGAAGCCGATGACGAGCGCTGTGTCGCCGCTCTTCGCCTGTCCGGTCGCCAGGAGCCGCTCCATAGCGAGCGGGATCGAGGCGGCCGAGGTGTTGCCGGTGGTTTCCACGTCGCGGGCGACCGTGACGTGCTCCGGCAGCTTCAGGGTCTTCACCATCGAGTCGATGATCCGCATATTGGCCTGGTGCGGGATGAAGACGTCCAGGTCGGCCGCGCTGATGCCGGCGGCGTCGAGCGCCTGCTGCGCGACCTTCGCCATCTCGAAGACGGCCCAGCGGAACACCGCCTGGCCCTCCTGCGTGATGGCGGGGAACTTGATCTCGCCGCGCTCGTTGAGCGGCAGGCGGGAGACGTCGCCGAGGTGGAAATCGTTCCACGGCACGGTCTGCTTGATCGTCTCGGACTTGTCGCCCTCCGAGCCCCAGACCGTGGGGCCGATGTGCGGCTCGTCGGACGGGCCGACGACGACCGCGCCCGCGCCGTCGCCGAACAGGAAGGCCGTCGCGCGGTCCTCCAGGTCGGTCAGGTCGCTGAGCCGCTCGACGCCGATGACGAGCACGTACTCCGCGGAGCCCTCGACGATCATGCCCTTGGCGAGGGTGAGGCCGTAGCCGAAGCCCGCGCAGCCGGCGGAGATGTCGAACGCGGCGGGCTTGCCCGCGCCGACCTTGTCGGCGATCTCGGTGGCAACGGCCGGGGTCTGCTTGAAGTGCGAGACGGTGGAGACGACGACGGCGCCGATCTGGTCGGCGGTGATCCCGGCGTCCGCGATCGCCTTGCCCGACGCCTCGACCGACATCGCGGTCACGGTCTCCTCGGGGGAGGCCCAGTGGCGGGTGGCGATACCCGAGCGGGAGCGGATCCACTCGTCGGAGGAGTCGATCTTCTCGAGGATCACCTCGTTGGGCACGACCCGGGTCGGACGGTAGCCGCCGACACCAAGGATGCGCGCGTACGGGGCGCCCTTGCTGGGCTTGATCTTCGACATGCTCTACGGCTCCTTGTCAGGCTGAAAGCTCGGCGACGAGCGCGCGGGCCGCGTCGAGATCGTCGGGGGTCTTCAGCGCCGACGTCCGCACGCCCGGCAGGGCGCGCTTGGCGAGGCCGGTGAGCGTGCCGCCGGGGCAGACCTCGATCAGGGCGGTGACGCCCTGCTCCTTGAAGGTCTCCATGCACAGGTCCCAGCGGACCGGGTTGGCGACCTGACCCACGAGACGGGAGATGACGTCGGCGCCGTCGGCGACGATCTGCCCGTCCTTGTTCGAGACGTACGGGACCGCCGGCGCGGAGACCGTGAGGGCCTTCGCGGCCTCCTCGAGCTTCGCGACGGCGGGTGCCATGTGATGAGTGTGGAACGCGCCGGCCACCTTGAGCGGCAGGACACGGCGGACGCCTTCCGGCTTGTCCTCGGCGAGCGCGGCGAGCTGCTCGGCGGTGCCGGCGGCGACGATCTGCCCGGCGCCGTTCACGTTGGCCGGGGTGAGGCCGAGCTTCTCGAGGTGTGCCACGACCGTGTCGGGCTCACCGCCGAGGATGGCCGACATGCCGGTCTCCGTGATCGCGGCGGCCTCTGCCATCGCCAGGCCGCGGGCCCGTACGAGCTTCAGCGCGGAGGTGTCGTCGATGACACCGGCGAACGCGGCGGCGGTGATCTCACCGACGCTGTGTCCGGCGACCGCGCCAGGAGCCACCTCACCGAGCGCCGAAGCGGACAGCAGTCCGGCGGCGACGAGCAGGGGCTGCGCAACGGCGGTGTCGCGGATCTCGTCCGCGTCGGCCTTGGTGCCGTAGTGGGCAAGGTCGAGCCCGATGGCGTCCGACCAGGCCGCGATGCGGTCGGCGGCGCCGGGGAGGTCGAGCCAGGGAGTCAGGAAGCCGGGCGTCTGAGCGCCTTGGCCGGGAGCGACGAGTACGAGCACCCTCACACTCTCTCTTGTGGACGGCCTCTCCCGCCCGTGGGGACAGGGACGAAGAACCGTCAGGGGAATTGTCGGTGTTCAACAAAAGTCTAGGGCTGGGCATCCCCGTCGGCCAGACGCCCCAGGATCAGCGCGATTCGCAGAGTGAACGCCGAACGCACGTCGGAGGGTGACCAGCCGGTGACGTCTGTCACACGTCGGAGCCGGTAGCGCACGGTGTTGGGGTGGACGAAGAGCATTCTGGCCGCGCCTTCGAGGCTGCTCGCCTGCTCCAGATAGACACTCAGAGTTTCCAGGAGGGCCGAGCCGGCTTCCTCCAGTGGTCTGTAGATCTCCTCCACCAACTGCTCACGCGCAGAAGGGTCGGAGGCGATGGCGCGCTCCGGCAGCAGATCGTCCGCGAGAACCGGCCGCGGGGCGTCCTGCCAGGCAGAGCACGCCTTGAGACCGGCGGCGGCGGCCTGCGCGGAGCGGGTCGCCGCCAGCAGGTCGGGCACGATCGGGCCGGCGACGACGGGACCCGCCGCGTACGGGCCGATCAGCGCCTTGGCGACGTGCAGCGGGTTGTCGCTGCCGCCGGCGATGACGACGAGCCGGTCGCCGAGCACGCCCGTCAGCACCTGGAGCTTGGCGTGCCGGGCGGCTCGGCGTATGGCCTCGACGGTCAGCTCGCTGTCCCCGTCGGGTGCGGTGCCGAGGATCACACACACATGCTCGGGCGAGTTCCAGCCGAGCGCAGCGGCGCGGGAGACCGCGCCCTCGTCGGCCTCGCCGGACAGCACCGCGTTGACGACGAGCGATTCGAGGCGGGCGTCCCACGCGCCGCGGGCCTCGGCGGCCTGGGCGTAGACCTGGGCGGTGGCGAAGGCGATCTCCCGTGCGTAGACGAGCAGCGCCTCACGCAGGACGGACTCGTCGCCGGGGGCGGCCACCTCCTCGATCGCCGCCTCCATGACCTCGATGGTGGTGCGCACCATCTCCACGGTCTGGCGCAGGGTGATCGCCCGGGTCAGCTCGCGCGGGGCGGTGCCGAAGACGTCGGTCGAGATGGCCTGCGGGGTCTCCGGGTGCCGGAACCATTCGGTGAAAGCCGCGATACCGGCCTGGGCGACGAGCCCGATCCACGACCGGTTCTCCGGTGGCATGGCCCGGTACCAGGGCAGCGACTGATCCATGCGGGCGATCGCGTTCGCGGCGAGCCGGCCGGACGACTGCTCGAGGCGGCGCAGGGTCGCGGAGTGCGGGTGGGAGGAGTTCGCTGCAGGTTCGGGCACGGGACAAGAGTGCCTTATCAGGACGCGAGCCCCGGGGGGCGGGGTTCTTGTTCATCCCGTCGTCGCCCGATGGTTCCCGGCTACCGTGGTGGCGTGATATCCGTTCGGCGCGCCGGTGAGCGCTACAGAGGCGGCGACCCCGCGGCCGGCATCGAGTCCCTGCACGCCTTCTCCTTCGGGCGGCACTACGACCCCGGCAATCTCCGCTTCGGCGCGATCCTGGCCTGCAACGAGGAGCGGCTCGCCCCCGGCGCGGGGTTCGACGAGCATCCGCACAGCCACACGGAGATCGTCACCTGGGTCGTCGAGGGCGAGCTCACCCACCGCGACACCGCCGGGCACGCCACCGTCGTCCGCCCCGGCGATGTGCAGCGGCTCGGCTCGGCGGGCGGGGTGCGGCACGTGGAGCGCAACGACGGCGATGTGCCGCTGGTGTTCGTGCAGATGTGGCTGGCGCCGCTCCGGCCCGGCGGCGAGCCGTCGTACGAGATCGTGCGCGGTATCGCCGACTCGACGCCGTACGCCCTGCCCGAGGCGGGCGCGATGCTGCACGCGCGCCGGCTGGCGGCGGGGGAGCGGACGGCGGTGCCGGACGCGCCGTACGTGTACGCGCACGTGGTGCGGGGCCGCGTGCGGCTCGCCGCCGACGAGTTGGGGCCGGGGGACGCGGCGCGGATCACGGACGCGGAAGGGCTGGAGCTCACCGCGGAGGGGGCGGCGGAGGTGCTGCTGTGGGAGATGGGCCGGTGAGGCATCGGGCGACAGGTCAGTCCTGCCAGTAGAACAGCAGCGTGCCGACGCTCAGAGGCTTCCGGTCGCCGAAGTAGTAGACGCACAGGTCGGTGACCGTGATGTCGCTGGTCGCCTCGTCGAACCAGCGGAAGCCGGCGGCTTCGAGCGCTTCGCGGGCTTCGCCGGACGTGCCGCCGCGGTCGCCGGTGGCAAACGGGCCCAGGGTGCTGATCAGGACCGCGTCGTCATCCTCGCCGTAGTTGACGTAGTGGTACGTGCCGCCGCCCTGCTGGTAGTGGTCACCGCACGAGACCGGAGACTCGGGGGACAGGCCGGCCGCCGTCAGGTCGGATGCCGCCCCGGCGCAACTGCTCGTCCACATCGGGGACCGGCGGCGGCTCGGTGCAGAGGGCCTCGACGCGCCGGCGTGGGTCGCTCTGCCCCTGGCATCGCGACGCGTACCGTGCACGATCGCGGCCCGCAACTCCCCGCCCGGGCCGGGGACTTCGACGCGGGGACGGCCGAGCCAGTCGTAGATCCGCCGGCCTCGCCGGCGTCCTCGGTGAGGCGGTGCAGGGCGTAGGCCGCCCACAGACCGCCCTCGGTGGTGGGGGCCTCGTCGATGCAGGCGCGTAGCCGGTCCGAGTCGTCGGCGAGGGACTGGGCGACGTGGGCGACCGCCCGGTCGGGGTCTGCGAGGGCGTACGTCACGTCCCCTCGATCCCGCGCCGGGCGACCAATCCGTGCAACCCGGCCCGGGCGCTGAGGACGCGTTCACGGCCTGCACGCGCAACAGCTTCCCCGCCGTGACCCCGGTGCTGATGGCGGACGGCTCGCACCGGCCCATCAGCCAGGTGCGCGTGGGTGACCTCGTCCAGGCCACGGACCCGGCATCCGGCAAGCTGCGGGCCCGGCAGGTCACCGACACCTTCCAGCACGACACCGAGCGGCTGGTCGACCTCACCATCGCCGGCGGCGGCACGCTGACCAGCACGGCGGGTCACAAGTTCTACGTCGTGGGCCGTGGCTGGACGCTGGTCTCCGACCTGAGCGTCGGTGACCGCCTGCGCACCCCGGACGGCTCCGTCCGCGCGCTGACGGCCCTTCGTGACCGCTCGGGCCTGGCGCCGCGCACGGTCTACGACCTCACCGTCGACGACCTGCACACCTTCTTCGTGCGCACGAAGGGTCAGCGGCCGGACGACGTGCTCGTCCACAACTGCCTGAACCTGACGCTGCACGAGGGAGACCGGGGTGCCCACACGATCAGGGACCATGTGACCATCAGCCCGCAGGACGCGGTTCAGAAGGCCATCGACGACCTGGCGAGGAACCCCAGGCACCGCGGTGTGACCGGTGTCTGGACGGACCTCGCAACGGCCCAGGCCTCCGTGGACGCGGCCTTCGCGAAGTGGTACTCCACCCACCGGTCCGAGCTGGAAACGTGGATGAAGAACACTCCCAAGGATTCGGAGAACGCCCTGCATCTCAAGTCGTTCAGAATCCAGCTGGACACCCCGGGTTCGCTGGGAACCCTCTACCCGACCACCGGCGTCGCGCACGCGCGTCCGGCCGGGAACTGGGTCTCCATCACCCTGAAGAGGTCCAAGCACAAGCCTGGGTACGTGGTCTACACGTCGCACCCGGAGTGAGAGTGACCTGGTAATGGAGCGCAAGGACATCTGGATCGATTTCGGCTTCAGCGGCCTCGCCAAGTGGTTCGGCAGCCCCTGGGCCGGCGAACACACCCCGCTGGAGATCGTCGTGCTGGCCGCCGACTGGGGCGAGGGTGCTTACGCACCCACCCTCCTCGAGGACGCCGCCGGGCTGTTGGACTCACCGCTGCCCACCAGGGTGATCGACATCCTGTGGTGTGCGGCCGTCGGCATGGAATTCGTCCCGGATGCGCGATGGGTGGACGGACGCGACTGGCTCCGCCAGATCGTGGACGTCTGCGAGGAACGCATCCGCAGCGACGAACCGCGATCCGTTGCCCATCCGCGGGTGTCCGAGTTGGATCCGGAGCTGAAGGACGCGGTCCTCGCCGAGGTGCGAGCTCTCGCACCGGAGTTGGACCGCGCCACCGCCGGTCACCCCTACTACGGGGTGCCGGAAGTGGTCCCGTCGCTGGAACGGGTGGTCACCGAGGTCGACCCCGACCTCGGGTTCAGGCTGTTCCTGCGGGTCCTCAAGGCGTACTTGGTTCCGATCAGTGAGTCGCAGCACCGCCGGTACCGCGAGCTGGGCGAGAGATTCGGGTACAACGAGTCCGTTGTCGATGACGGCACGCTCCAGTTCATGCCGCGTGCGAACTGACCGCTGAGCGCGATCGCCGAGGGCGGTATCCCGGTCTTCCAGGGGTACCGTCCTCGGCCGTCGAAGGAGTCGCTCCGAGGAGCGCCCGGTGGGCGGCGAAGCCGCTGCCGAAGGAGCCGCCGGAATTCCCGCACCGCGCACGGTCCGGGACCCTCCCGCCGGTGACCTTGACAGGCTTCGAACCCGTGGCATCCGCTCAGACGCGCGGGCGGACGTGGAGGTCGAGGCCGGTGGTGCCGGGCAGCTCCACCGCCGGCAACAACCGCATGTCGTGGTCGTAGTCGCCGCCTGCCAGGGTCCGGTAGGGGATCGGCCCGTCGGTGAACAGCCCGTCGAGGCGCCGTCCGTACTCCCGTTCCGCGCGTACCCCTCCGCGGAGAGGCTGTGCGCGTCGTGGATGGTGAACGGTTCGAGCGGTGCGATGCCGGCGAACCAGAACAGGCCGTGCTGCAACGGGTGGAGGAGATCCGACAGGCGCCCGTGGATGCCGCGATCGGTGAGCGACGGCTCGCTCGCACCGATCGTCACCGACAGCAGCGCGCGCCGTCCGCCCAGCGCGCCCTCGCTGTACGGCGGAGGGAGGTCGGGGCCGTGAGCGAAGCCGGGGGTGAACACCCGGTCGAGCCAGCCTTTCATGATGGCCGGCACGGAGAACCACCACAGGGGGAACTGCAGCACGACCGCGTCCGACCAGCGCAGTTTGTCCTGCTCGGCCGCGACGTCGGGCGACATCCGGCCCGACACCGTGGCCCGTTCCTGGGCGGCCAGCACGTCCAGCCGCCGGTCCGCGGGACGGTCGGGGAAGTCGTCCGCGTCCACGGCCGCCTTCCACTTCATGGCGTAGAGGTCGGACACCCTGACCTCGTGGCCCGCGGAGCGCAGGCGCTCGACGGCGAAAGCGGTCAGGGCGGCGGTGAGTGAAAGGGGCTCGGGGTGGGCGGTGACGACGAGGATCTTCTTGCGCCGCTGCGGGGCTGCTTGAGTCATGCCGCCACGTTCTCCCGGGCGCGCGGGGGCAGCCAGCACCCTGTCCAACCGCAGGAACGGCGGTCCTGGTACCGCGAGGGCCACCCATACTTGAACGCATGGACGGCGTGGACCACATCGAGCGCACTGATACGGACGGAGCCGGCGGCGGGAACGGCGACCCGCGGCGGGCCCTCGGCGGCTTCCTGCGCGCCCGCCGCTCACGGGTCGCCCCGGAGCACGTGGGGCTCGCGGTCGGCGGACGGCGGCGGGTGCGCGGCCTGCGGCGCGAGGAACTCGCCCAACTCGCCGGGATCAGCGTGGACTACTACGTGCGTCTCGAGCAGGGTCGCGCGACGCAGCCCTCGCCCGAGGTCCTCGACGCGCTCGCGAAGGCGCTCGGCCTCGAGGCGGCGGAACGCAAGCACCTGGCCACGCTGACAACTGCCCGGCGGGGGCCCGTGCCCGTGACCCGCGTCAGCCCTCTGCTCCGTCGGCTGCTGGACGCCGTGGAGGGGTTCCCGGCGTTCGTGACGAACCCGCGCGCCGACGTCGTCGCCTGGAACGCTCTCGGCGCCGAACTGCTGGGCGGCCTCGGTGACCCGGGCCGCCGCGACCGAAACAATGCCCGCTACCTCTTCCTCGACCCCGCCTCCCGGAGCGTCTTCCCCGACTGGGAGGACAGGGCACTGGAGGCCGTCGGCCAGTTGCGTGTCTCCCAGGGGCACTATCCCGACGACTCGGAACTGGCCGGGCTCCTCGCCGAACTGACCTCCCACAGCGACGACTTCCGGCGGATCTGGGAAACGGGTGAGGTCCTGATGTGCACGGCGGGCCGCAGACGGCTGTGCCACCCGGTGGCCGGGCTGCTCACCCTCGACTACGAGACCCTGCACGTACCGGCCGCGCCCGGCGAAACGGGCCTGGTGGTGCACGTCTACACCGCGGAGGAGGGCAGTGAGGACGCCGCCGCGCTCGCGCGGCTGGGACGTCAGTCCTGCCAGTAGAAGAGCAGGGTGCCGACGTCGAGCGGGGCGCGGCCGCCGAAATAGTAGACGCACAGGTCGGTGACGGTGATCGAGCCGGTCTCTTCGTCGATCCAGCGGAAGCCCGCCGCTTCGAGGGCGGACCTGGCGGCGGGGTCGGGGTCGTGGGCGGTGGTGAAGGGCCCCAGGGTGCTGACGCAGAGGTGCTTGCCGTTGTACGGGATCACGTAATACGTGCCGTCACCCTGCTGGTTGTGCTCGCCGATGGGGACCGGGGCTCCCGGCGTCAGGCCCGCCGCGGCGAGCGCGGCCGTCGCCCGGCGGAGCCGGTCGTCCATGTCGGCGGCCGTGGGCGGATCCGTGGCGAGGGCCTCCACGCGCCAGCGCGGGTCGCTCTGCCGCCGGCAGCCGGGCGCGTACTCGTGCACGATCGCCGCCCGCAGGTCCTCGTCCAGCCCGGGGACCTCCACCCGGGGGAGCCCGAGGCTCTCGTAGATCTCCCGGGTCTCGCCGCCGTCCTCGGTGAGGCGGTGCAGCGCGTACGCGGCCCACAGCTTCGCCTCCGTCGTCGGGGCCCCGGCCAGGTAGGCGCGCAGCCGGTCCGGGTCGTCGGCGAGGGACTGGGCGAGGTGGGCCACCGCGCGGTCGGGGTCCGCGAGTGCGTCGGTGACGTCCTCGTCGTTGCGGGCCCGCATCCGGACGTGGAACATCCGGTCCTCGGGGCGTGCGTCACCGAGCCCGGCCAGCACCGCGTCGGGCCCGTGGCGGGCGACGAGGGCGTCCAGTCCGGCCCGGCCCGCTTCCTGTTCCCGGGACCAGGGGGAGGCCGCGAGCGTCGCCAGTTCCCCGGTGGCGGAGAGGTCACCGAGCCGGCCGCGCGCCTTGAGGATCGCCTGTGCCATGCCGTACCGCTTCTCGTCCCGCCGTTCCTCGTGCAGGAGCCACGGCAGCAGTTCCGTACGGTCGCAGAGGACGTCCAGCAGCGCGACGCGGACCTCGGCCGTCTCCCCGGTGTCGCGTACGCGCGCGATCAGCTCGGGCACGCGCGGCTCCGG
The DNA here is from genome assembly GCF_053610925.1 of Streptomyces sp. NPDC054847. Taxonomy (NCBI): domain Bacteria; kingdom Bacillati; phylum Actinomycetota; class Actinomycetes; order Kitasatosporales; family Streptomycetaceae; genus Streptomyces; species Streptomyces sp. NPDC054847. The sequence continues at coordinate 18,425 of NZ_JBSGZJ010000050.1, forward strand.
CACCCGCCCGTCCAGCGCCTGTACGCAATGCCGGCGACGCCACCACGCGTTGGCCGGGTCGGCCACGTACCGGGCGAGCGTGTCCGCGTCGAACTCCCGCAGGGCGGCGGTGTCCTTACCCCGGCCGAGCGGGAGCAGCGTGTCGATGTCGTGCATCCGGCGGATGCTACGGCGCGGGGGACGACGAAGGCGCACTGTTTTCGCCGGCCCCCAGCAGGGCGGCACTGTCGGACCCTCCTGCCATGATCCGCGTATGGATCTCGCACGCGCACTCGACGGTCTGGACGCGCACCCCTGGGCCGGCACCACGCACGCCTACGGCAGTGCCGAGGACGTCCCTGACGTGCTGCGGGCGCTCACCGGTGACGACGAGGAAGCCGCGGACGAAGCGGTGTCGGAGCTCTACGGCAGTGTCCTGCACCAGGGCACCGTCTACGCGGCCAGTGCCGAGGTCGCGCCCTTCCTCGCCCGTATGGCGGCAGCCGGCCACAAGTCCGCCGATCTGCTCAGACTGCTCGGCGACATGGCCGGGAGTGACGACGAGTACGGGGTGGAGCCGGGCACCGTGCGCAGGGCCGTCGCCGGACAACTACCGCTGATGACGCCCTCGTTGGCCGACCCGGATTCCGCGGTGCGTCAGGCCGCCGTGTGGGCCCTTGCCCAGACGCGTGCCGCGGACACGGTGCTGCCCGAGCTGCTGGGCCGGTGGGACACGGAGGGGGAGCCTCTCGTACGGGCCGAACTCCTCGGCGCCGTCGCCGGGTTGGACCCGGCGGCCGGTGCGGCCCTCGCGCAGTCGGCCCTCGGACCGGAACAGCCCGCCCGTCTGCGGCTCGCAGCCGTGTTCGCCCGCCTGGACGCGGGCGGGGAGTGGGACGCCGCACACCATAGGGCGATGCTGTCGGCACTGCCCGCGGGCCCGCTCGGCCGCGAGCGGCTCGACCTCGACCGGGCCGAGCCGTTGTGCGCCGTCGTCGAGGAGCTGCTGCGGAGGGGGACCGAGGCGGACACCGCGGCGGCCGTGGACCTGCTCGACGCCGCCCTGCGGGACGAACGTGCCGATGTGCGGGCGGAAGCCGTGTGGGCCGCCGACAGGGCCTGCCAGATGTCCCGCAGCGCCCCGCAGCGGCTGCTGCCCGCACTGCTCCCGCTGGTCACGGCGGGCGACGCGCTCGGCGTGCTGTCCCTGCTTGGGAAGCTGGTTCCGATCGCGGCGCAGGCCGCGCCCGCCCTGGCCGGACTCGCGGAAACCGGCGACGACGACCTCGCGGACCGCGCGCTCGGTGTGCTGGCCCTGATGGCGCCGGACCGGGCCGCTCCACTGCTCGGCCGCGACCTGGGGAAGCGGCCCTGGGGCCTGGATGCCGCCGCCGGGTTCCGCGCACCGGAGGACGTGCCGTTCCCGTTCCACCCCGAGCTGTTGACCGCGGTCGTGGCCAGGCTGGCGGAGGACGACCTCACCGGGAACGAGCCCATCCAGCTGATGCGCCTGCTGCGGCAGTGGGGCGGCCGGGCCGCCGGCGCGCTGCCCGCGCTGTACGAGCTGCTCGCCCGGTTCCCGCTGCCCGCCGCCCCGGCCGTCGCCGCGCTCGCCGCCGAGTGCCCGCCCGGCGAGCGTCGCCGCGCGGCCCAGCTGTTGCGGGCGCAGGCCCCCGACGGGCCGCTCCCGGTGGCGGAGGCCCACTGCGAACTGACCGGTGAGACGGACGTTCTCCTTGCGCGGCTCGCCAGGGAGCTCTCGGCCGCGTCCGGCGACGCGGCCTGGGCGGCCAAGGTGGCGGGCCGACTGGGTGCGGCGGCAACGGAGTTGGCGGACGCACTGCGCGGCGCCCTCAGTGGCGCGGACGCCCGGCTCGTCTCGCCCGTGCTCGACGCGGACGTTGCGCTGGCCGACGCCCTGTGGCACATCACCGGCGACGCCCGGACGGTCGTACCCGTGCTGGACTCGGTGTTCGCACGGGCCGCCGACGAGCGCTGGTTCCGGTGGAGCGCGATACGGGCGGCCCGCGTGGCCGCGGCACTCGGTCCGGCCGGCCGGCCGCTGGTGCCCAGGCTGGAAGCACTCCTGAAGGACCCGGAGCAGGTACCGGCGGCGGTGCTCGCCCTGCTGGCCGTGGCGGAGGAGGGAGCGCTCGACCGTCGATCGCTCGCGGGCCTCGTCCTCGCGGCGGCGGAACAGGAGGCGAACGCGCTGGAAGCCTGCGACGCCCTGGAGGTCCTCGGGGCGGACGCTCTGACCGCCGACCATCTGCGCAGGCTGGACGACCTGGCCGAGGGCGACCGTCGGGTGATCCGCTCGGGCGTGGAGAACCGGATCATCCAGGCCGACGAGCTCCTGCGGGCGCGCGTCCGGGCGGTGGTCGCCAGCTCACGGCAGGCGCCCTGACCGGCGCATCGGCGTACGCCGTCCAAGAACGCCCACCACGCCCGCACCGACGACCACGACCGGGCCGTCCGGGTTCCTGCTGTCACGGACCGGGACGGCGGCGGTCTGGCAACCGTCGGCGCTCGCCACATCGCCGAGTGGTCGCGTCGGCGCGACCTCGTGCCGCGAATCACGCGACCGGCAGCCGCGCCCTACAACCAAACGGGCTCCATCACGGTCCCTTCCCAGGGTGCGCCGCAGGCGGCGCGCGATACATGGGAGAAAGGCGTACAGATGGCCGTGTCACGGAGGTTGTTCCTTGGAGGGTTCACCGCGGGGGCGGTGACGGTGGCCGCGGCCGGCGCCGCTTCACCGGCCGCGGCGGCCGAAGCGGAAGGCCCCACCACGACGTTCGACGGGCCGGTGGCGGCCGAGGGGTTCAGAACGGACTCCACCATCAACTCCGGCTTCTTCAAGACGACTTCCACGACCGAGCATGCCGTCACGGTCTGGCAGGCGGGCACCGCCGGCAGCGGCGTGGCCTTGAACATCGTCTCGGACAACCCGGATGACTCGGCCGTGTACCTGAGGGGCACGGAGAAGGCGCACGGCACGCTGAAGATCTCGCACACAGGGCACGCGGACGGATCCGACCAGAAGGCTTCCGCGCTGTCCATCGATCTGCTGACGGCGGGGACCGCGGCCCAGGGCATCTTCGTCAAGGCGGGCAACGGACCCACCACCGGCAACCTGATATGCCTGCGCAACAACGGGCGGGACGACTTCGTCGTGAAGGGCAGCGGACGGGTCGGCATCGGCATGAGCGTGGGCGCCAATCCTTGGTCGCAGCTCCATGTCGTGCAGCAGCAGGGCACCGACTCGGCGCTGATGGTCGAGGGCACGGTACGGATCGTCGACGTCGCCTCCGTGCCCACGGGCGTCGACTCGAAGGGCGGGGGCGTGCTGTACGCGAAGGACGGGGAGCTGTGGTGGCGCGGACCCGGCACCACGCCCACCCGTATCGCCCCCGCCTGAGCACCACATACGTAACCCCGGAGGAAACGACATGGAACTGACCCCGGACGAACTGGTCGCGGAGTTCCGCGACGCGGTCATGGAGCTGTACTTCGCGCGTAAGCGCATCGCGATCCTGGAGGCGGAGAACGCCGCGCTGCGGGCCCGCCTCGCGGCAGCGACGGCCGCGGACGAGCCGGCGGGCGCCACCGCCTGAGCAGGCAGGTGTCGCACGAAGGGCGGGCGGTCGCCGGACCGGTGACCGCCCGTCCGAACCCCGCTCGGCTCAGCGCAGCGCGCTGCGCGCCTGCCACTCGGTCCACGGCACGTTCCACGCGCCGAAGCCGTTGCCGGGGGCGGGGACGCCCTTGGTGTCCTTGCCCTTGATCTCGAAGGGGTCGCCCGGGCGGACCTGGGCGTAGAACCAGGCGGCGTTCGCGTCGCTCATGCCGATGCAGCCGGAGCTCTTGTTGGCCTTGCCCATCCACCTGTCGTTCCAGGGCGCCGCGTGCGCGTACATCCCCGACCAGGTGAGCCGCATCGAGAAGTCGACCATCTTGTCGTAGGCGTCGGCGAGGCCGACCGTCTCGGAGTTCATGTTGATCGTGCCCTCCTTGGCCATCAGGACCGTCGTCCCGCGCCAGGAGCGCTTGTCGCCGCCGGGGGTGCCGCCGGAGACCGGGATCGTACGGACCGCCTTCCCGTCCCGCTCCAGGGTGAGCTGCTTGCGGTCGAGGTCGACCTTGACGACTTGGCTCGCGCCGATCGTGAACGTGGTCGCGTAGTCGCGGACGAACCAGCCGCCGTCGCCGGAGTCGGTGCCGTTCAGCTCGGCCCGGAGGGTGACCCTGGTGCCGGGCTTCCAGTACTCCTTGGGCCGCCAGTCGATCCGGTCACGGCCGGAGTAGTCCTCCATCCAGCCCCAGGAGCCCTCCGTGCCCCCGGAGGTGGTGATCTTCAGCTGCTTCTCGACGGCGGCCTTGTCCGTGACCGGGTTGTCGAAGACCAGCGAGACGGGCTGGGCGATGCCGACCGTCGTGTCGGCGCCCGGCCGCCAGTCGACCTTGTTGACCTTGTCGGCCGACGCCGTGGTGAACGTGGACGTGGCCGTGTTCCTCGTGCCGGCCTTGGTGGCCGTCACGGCGGTGACCTTGTACGAGGCGCCGGGGACGGCCTTGCGTCGCGAGCTCCAACTCGCCTTGTCCGTGGAGAGCTTGCCCGCGAGGGAGTGGCCCTCGGCGTCGGTGACGGTGACCGAGGTGAGCGTGCCGCCGGTCGCGGTGACCGTCACCGGCACGCCGGCCCGCACGGCCTTGCCCTGCGGGGAAACGGTCACCGTCGCCGGGCGGTCCTCGGCCGCCGCCGAGGCTCCGGCCTTGCCGTCCGCGGCGGGCGTGCCCGATCCGGACGAGCAGGCGGCGAGCGGGGCCAGCAGCACCGCGGCCGCCGCGATGCGCACACGTATGTGGCTCAACGGAGCCTCCGTCAGTGGTCGATGGGTGGGTTCGTGGCGACTCTAGAGCGGCAGAAGCGCAGGTGAGAGGCGCTGCGGCGATGTGACAGCGACTGCAGACGAACGGTCATCGTCCGGTCACATCCGCCGCGCGGAGCGGTCACGGACGGCTGTGAGCATCCTCGTCGTCACCCAGAGAGAGGCTCACACCGTGTCAGCGCTGCTCGTGCCGGCCGCCGCCCGCGGCCAGGAAACACCGCTGGGTTCCGTCGACGCCGCGACGTACCGCGCGTTCCTCGCGTCCCGCACCGGTTCGGACCTCGGCGCCGGGTTCCTCCAGTGCCCGTCCTGGGCGCAGGTCAAGGAGGGCTGGCAGGCCCGGCTCGTCGGCTGGGGGCCCGATCCGTCCTCCGGCGCGCTGTCCGGTGCCGCGCTCGTCCTGCTGCGCCAACTGCCGCGCACGCGCAAGTTCTTCGCCTACCTGCCGGAGGGGCCCGTCGCCGACTGGGCGGACCCCGGAATCGACGCCTGGCTCGACCCGCTGCTGCGGCACCTGCGGGCGGCGGGCGCCTTCGCCGTACGGATCGGGCCGTCGCCCGCGTACCGCAGCTGGAGCGCGGCCGGGCTGAAGGCGGCGACGGGGCCGGGGCGCCGGCTGTCCGACGTCCTCGCGACCGAGGTGGATCCGCTGGGCACGGCGGTCGCGGAGCGGCTGCGGGCGCGGGGCTGGAAGCGGTGCGGCGGCGAGGACGACGGTGATGCGCAGCCGCGTCACGTCTTCCGCGTCCCGCTCGCCGGGCGCACCCAGGAGGACCTGTGGTCCGGGCTGAACCAGGAGTGGCGGCGCAACGTCCGGCGCGCGCAGAAGTCCGGCGTGGAGGTGGTGGTCGGCAGCGCGGCCGACCTGCCCGAGTTCTACCGGCTGCTGCGCATCACGGAGGAACGCGACGGTTTCCGGCTCGGCCGGTCGCTCGCGTACTACGAGCGCCAGTACGCGGCCCTCAACGCGGAGGAGCCCGGCCGGATGAAGCTGTACCTCGCCCGCCACGGCGGCGAGATACTCGCCGCGCACACCATGATCCATGTGGGGCGCCGCGTCTGGTACCAGACCGGCGCCTCCGCCGACCACCGCCGTGAGGTCCGCCCCTCCAACCTGCTGCAATGGCGGATGCTCCTGGACGCCAAGGCACTCGGGGCCGACGTCTACGACATGCGCGGGGTACCCTCCACCCTCGACCCCGACGACCGTCCGTACGGGCTGCTGCGCTGGAAGCTCGGCACCGGCGGCGAGGTCGTCGAGACGCTGGGGGAATGGGAGAGACCGTTGGACGGCACCGCCAACCACGCGCTGTACCGCGCGTTCCAGGCCTATCTGGCCCGCCGGTGAGCCGCCTCGCCGGCACCGCGCCGACGGCCGCCGGCGCCCCGGACGACGGCCCCGCTGCCGCCCAGGAGGAACAAGGCCGGGAGCAGAGTGGGGAGGGGGGCCTCGACGGCGGGTCCGTCGCGCGGAGCGGCCTCCTCATGGCGGCCGGTTCCGTCGTGTCACGGGCCACCGGCTTCGCACGGTCCGCCGTGGTGGCCTCGGCGCTGGGCGTCGGTCTGGTCGCCGACGGGTACGCCGTCGCCAACGCGGTCCCCACCATCGTCTACATGCTCCTCCTCGGCGGCGCGCTCAACGCCGTCTTCGTGCCCGAGCTCGTCAAGGCGGCCAAGGAGCACGCCGACGGCGGGGCCGCCTACACCGACCGGCTGCTCACGCTCTGCGTCCTCGCCCTGCTGGTGCTCACCGGCGCCGCCGTGTGGGCCGCCCCCGCGATCATCGGCGCGTACACCGACTACGACGGCGAACAGGCCGCCATGACGGTCGCCTTCGCCCGCTACTGCCTGCCGCAGATCTTCTTCCTCGGACTGTTCACCCTGCTGGGGCAGGTGCTCAACGCCCGTGGCCGGTTCGGCGCCATGATGTGGACGCCCGTCCTCAACAACATCGTCGTCATCGCCGTGTTCGGCCTGTACCTGGCGACCGGCGGCAGCGGCGGACTCTCCCCGTCCGAGACCGCGCTCCTCGGCTGGGGCACCACCGCCGGCATCGCCGTGCAGGCGCTCGCGCTGCTGCCCGCCCTGCGGGCGGCGCGCTTCCGCTTCCGGCCCCGCCTCGACTGGCGCGGCGCCGGACTGACCCGGCCGATGCGCTCCGCGGGCTGGCTGGTGCTGCTGGTGCTGACCAACCAGGCCGCGTTCTGGGTGACGACCCGGCTGGCCACGACCGCCGGGCTCCAGGCGCAGGCAGCCGGCATCGAGGGCGCCGGTTTCAGCGCCTACAACAACGCCTACATCCTGTGGGCCGTGCCGCACGGCATCGTCACCGTCTCCCTCATGACCGCCCTGCTGCCCCGGATGAGCGCCGCCGCGGCCGACGGCGACACGGGCGGACTGCGCCGGGACATCGCGTACGCCCAGCGCAAGAGCGCCGCCCTCGTGGTGCCCGCCGCCTGCGTCCTGCTCGCCCTCGCCCAGCCGGTCCTGGCCCTCGTCTTCCAGTACGGGCGCACCGGCGCCGACGACATCGCCGTCATGGCGGGCACGCTCATGGCATTCGCGCCCGGACTCGTCGCGTTCTCGGGGCAGTACGTGCTGTCCCGGTCGTTCTACGCCCTGTCCGACACCCGTACGCCGTTTCTTCTGAACCTCCTGATAGCGGGCCTCAACGCGGGCCTGTCCCTGGCCGCCTACCTGCTGCTGCCCGCCCGTTGGGCCGTCACCGGGATCGCCGGCGCCTATTCGCTGGCCCTGTTCGCGGGCTGGCTGCTGACCGCCACCGTCCTGCGCCGCCGCCTCGCACCGCCGGTGCCCGGGGCGGCGCGCCCCGCCGGACTGTGGCGCTCCGCAACCGTCGCCGCCCAGGCCCGGTTGCTCACTGCCGCCGTCCCCGCCACGGCACTCGGCCTC
>NZ_JBSGZJ010000051.1:0-26198 GCF_053610925.1 Streptomyces sp. NPDC054847
CCGCCGGGGGGCCTGGGGTCCACCGGGCGGGCCGCTTCCGCCTGCGCGTACCCCGAAGCTGCCGCTGCACCTTGCGTGCCGGCTCCGTGGAGGTTCCCCGGGACCGGCCGTCCCCGGCCTCGGGGCATCGGGGGCTACGCCTTGAGCGCGGCGATCTCCCGCAACCGCGGGGCCGTCTCCCGCACGACCTGTGCCTTTGCGTGGGGTGCGAGTCGTCTGCGCGTGGTGGCGAAGTGGTCGTAACCGCGGGCCGGAGACACGTGCTCGTGCTCGCCGAAGAAGCGGGTCCACGACTCGCAGGCGGCATCGAGGTGCCCGTGCTCGAGCTGCCGCTGCGCCACCACGGCGCAGGCGTGCACGCGGCCCTGTGTGCGGGAGCCGTCCGAGGCCTGCGGTGACCTGCTACGTCAGCTGGGTGCGTGTCTTCGCCTGGTCGAGCAACCCGGCCAGGGCGGATTGGGCGTGGGCTTCCTCGCGGCCATGTTCTCAACTCCCGATAATTCGCACGATGTTCGCGGTGTTCGCTGCGCCCGTACCGCACCGACCGCCGCGTCGGTGCCCGGCACCTGTCGTACGCCCTCGACCACGTCTGGTCCACGCGAGCCGCGCACGAAGCTCTGGCAGCAGTCCTGGGCGCTGCAGCGTGGCAGCACAGCAAGAGGGGGCTTCAGACGCGTGAGCCTGTCAGACGCCCGCTCCCACCAACGTCGCCTAAGCCGGGCGACCTTCCGCCCTGACGTCAGCTCTGCTGGCGAGCGACCCTCGCTCCGGGCAACGCGAGCGACCGGCGGGCCATCCGCAGGTGTGGATCATTCATGCGCCAGCACTTAGTTAGCGCTATCGTCTTCTCCTCGCGCCGTTCTGAGGGGGTAGCGGTGGCATCTGCATACAGGTCCCATGTCTGTGAGACATGCGGATCCAAGATCAGCATTTATCTTGCCTCCGGCTATGTACCGGCTCACTTTCGCCCCGGTCGTGGCTTATGCCCCGACTCATCCGAGATGCTCTATGCGCCGGACAGAAAGGCAAGGCCAGGCATCCCCCGTCGCTTGACACCTGTTGAGCGGCCCGGCGACCAGGAAGTGGGTCATGCGAGGAAGCCGCGTCGCCTGCGAGCCCTCGTGGCCCCGCCGCCATGGTTCCCCGCGTGGGACGGCGACGTGCTCCCATCCATCGCCCTACCCGCGCGGGGCCGCATCGGGGTATGGGCGCCACAGAGGACGGAAGCAAGCCTCGAGGAGCTCATCAAGCAATGCCTCTCAAGCCGCGTGAGACCGGAATGGGATTCGAGTCAGAAGTGCTTGACGGTCGCTGCTGACCACTTCATCCGGCTTGCCAATGCGTTCCTTGACCGGTTCCCGCGTATCGCCGTGGGGCGGGAGTACCGCAGCGACGAGGAATGCAAACCGAATTGCCTTGCCGCTGAGGGGCACCGTTGCACATGCTCTTGCAAAGCCCGTAACCACGGGTATGGCAGGTGGATGGAAGGCTGGCGCATCACGGCTGATGTCAGTCGTGCCGTACAGAGCCGTGAGTGGAACTGGATCGTCGTCGAGAGGAACGAGCAACGCGGGGGTGCTGGACCCCACTTGTCAGGAGTCGGCCGAGGATAGGTCGGTGGACATTCTGCGTTCGACGCGTCCCGGTGATGTTTGACGGGGCGAGCCATGCGAAGAGCCAGCTCGTCACGGATGATTCGGTGTTTACTGGGCGATCTCAAGCCACCACTCGGCCACGCGGCTGTCCATCCAGTACAGCGTCTCCGCCTTGCCTGTGGTGCTGTCGGTGCCGCCCTGGATGTTCTCGATCGGCCAGCGCTTCTCGTTGAACAGCCTGGCAGAGATGCGGCTGAGGGCGGCGTGCTCGTTGCCCTGCTGGCGCTCAGGTAGCCCGGAGCGCTTCAGAATCTCCGTGAACGTGACCTTGTCGCCGGGGCGTTCGGCGGTGGCGGCGAAGAGCGCCTGAACCCCCGAGAGGTGGCTGACTCTGCTCCAGAGCAGCGCAACCTGCTCCTTCGTCCAAAGTCCCTGGCGGCCGAGATCGACGGTCTCCGTGCCTTCGATCTCCTCGAGCAGGCCGGTCAGTCTGCCCTTGAGGGAGTCGAGGTCGGCAAGGGCCGCGACCACTGCGGCACGCAACGTTGAGTTGTCCATTGCAAGCTCCATGTGGCTTCGTGGACGAATCCGTAAGCAGACGGTAGGGGTTCGTTTACGAATCCACAAGAGATTGGGGTTGGCTGCGACTGCCCCGGCGTAGATTCGCGAAGGGCGGCTTGCCGTGGAGAAGGATGAACTCGTCGATCAACTCGGCCTCGACGTGCGCCGGATTCAAGCCAGGTGTGGGACGCCAGGCGACCAGCAGCGATGAGGAGTCCTCGAGCTGCCAGATGTAGCGACCTCCCCAGTGACCGGACGAGCCGGTACCTGACCTGGCGTACTGCCGCAACCTGCCCCTCAGCCCGTGCTCGCGCTTCGCGCCGGCGCCGGCCTTGCCGATGTAGAGAAGGTGGGCGCCTGTGACCCACTCGAGGGCCAACTGCTCGGGCGGGACAGAGGGGTCGCGCTGCCTGCGACGTCCCGCAGGACTGGTCGTCAGGAAGCGTGGCGGGCCGAGAGACGGCCGCAGCACCACATAGACGCCTCCGTCCTTGGGGACATCAGCGCCGGGCAGCCTCTCGAACGGGACGAAGCCACGGAATCCCCGCGTTTCGAGGTCGCGCTGCATCCACCCTGTCCCATCGCTCATCGTTTGCGCCTCCTGTAGCCAGCCTTCGGCAGAGCAGGTCTCTGCTCTGGTCTGTCATGAACGGGGCGCGGCCGTTTCAGCTGTCCGGAACGACCGTTCCGGACGACGCCGTGTGACTCTCCTCGGCCTACATCCGAGCCGCATGCGTCGTGCCACGTAGCCTCCTACCAGCCGCCTTGTCGAGGCCGCCTCTGCTGGCAGCAGCACCGAGGCCGCGGCGCCTACCTCCGAGCTCTTGCAGCGGAATCGTCCTTTTCCTCTTGTGAGGTGCCCTCAGATAGCAGACTGGTCATGAACAGCTACGCGGCTACGAACTACTCAGGCGGGGTGTCCATGACGCAGTGGTTTGTTTCTCACTACCTGCACGGCGGAGACCCGCCGGCACCAGCTCACCACGATGACGTGGGACCGGACCCGGAGGAGCTTGAAGACCAATGGGACGAACCTGAACAGGAAGACGAACACGCTCGTCGGATACGCCTTGAGAGGGAACGGCGACGCAACGGGTTGTGAACCAGGTGCACCCTTCGATGAAGTAGCCGCTGCGGTCCTGCGCAGGAAGTAGGACCATTGTCCTGGCCGAGCGGATCGGCTCGGCCAGGACGGACAGTGAACATCAAGCATGTGGCCAGGTGAGTGTCAGCTGCCCGGCGCGCCGCCCGTGGACCACTCGTTGGCGAAGTGCTCCATCTGCTTGAGGACCAGGGCGATGGCCTCCGGGGCTTGGTCCGGCGGGTAGTTGCGGCGGGCCAGGAGGCGCTTGATGGCGCTGCGGAGGCGGGCGCGGACCGCCTCGCGGGCGATCCAGTCCGGCTTGAGTTTGCTGCGGACCTCCGCCACCAGCTCGCGGGCAATGCCGGCCAGGACCTCGTCGCCCATCACCGAGCGCGCCGTGCCGTGGTCGGCCACCGCGTCGTAGAAGGCGAGCTCGCGCCAGTCCAGCGGCGGCTCGAACTTCTCGCCGCGGCGGGCGTCGTCCATGACCTCCTTCGCCATCTCGACGAGCTTGGCGATGAGTTCCGCGCTCGTGTACTGCTGCCGCATGTACCGGACCATCAGGTCCTGCAGCCGCTCGGAGAACGTCGTGCGCCGGACGATGTTGTGCCGCGTCACCTCGCGCATCTTCCGCTCGATCAGCCGCCGCAGCGCCTCCGCCGCCAGGTGCGGAGTCTCGCTGTTCTGCAACTGTGCGACGAGCGCGTCGTTGAGGTGCGTCAGGTCGGCGGTCTCCAGGCCGGCCTCGGCGAACAGGTCCGTCACGCCGCCCGTCTCGACGACCGAGGACGTGAGCTGCGAGAGGTACAGCTCGACGTCGCGGGCGACGGGCAGACCGCGCGCCTCGCGGTCCATCGCGTCGTACTTCGCCATGTAGGCACGGACCTCGACGAAGAACTGGATGTCCCGCCGCCAGGAGGGATGGTCCGGGAAGCGTTCGCCGATGTTCGCGGCGCTGCCGGAGAGCGCGTAGAAGCGCTCCAGGCGGTGGGCATGCTCCCGGTAGCGCCGGCCGAGCGTCTGGCGGGGGTCGTCGAGCTTGTCCGGGTCGTTGCCCGCGGTGCGCGGGTCGCGCAGGTAGTTGGCGGCCTTGATCGCGGCGTCGATGAACGCCGTCTTGGACGGCATGTCCAGGCGAGCCCGCCAGTTGAAGCCGCGCAGGATGTCGGCGAGGACGTCGTACTCATTGCGCAGCTCGTCCAGCGCCCGGTCGAGGTCCTGGCCGAGGGTGCGGTCCTCCTGGTCGGCCTCGGTGTACTCGGCGATCGCCCGCTGGAGGTTCTCGGTCAGCGGCGCGTAGCCGACGAGGAGACCGTCCTCCTTGGCGCGGAAGCGGCGGTTGACGCGGGCCAGGGCCTGCATCAGGTTGGCGCCCTTCAGCGGCCGGTCCAGGTACATGGTGTGGATCGGCGGGGCGTCGAAGCCGGTCAGCAGCATGTTGTTGACGATGAGCAGCTCCAGCTCGTCGTCGGGGTCCTTCGCCCGGTTGATGACCGCCTTGCGGCGGCTGTCGCTCAGCGCGTGGGCGAGCAGGTGGTCCGGGTCCTTGCGCGAGTTCGACGAGAAGACGATCTTCATCGCGCCCTTGTCGATCTCGTCGCTGTGCCACTCGGGCCGCAGCTCGCGCAGGGCGTCGTAGACGCGGACGCAGATCTCGCGGGTCGCGCACACGACCATTGCCTTGCCGGCGGCGCCGCCCGCCTTGGAGACGCCGACGAACGGCTGCATGCGCTCGCGCCGCCCCTCCCAGTGCGTCACCAGGTCCGCGGCGAGGTCCCGTATGCGGGCGGGCGCGCCGTACATCGCGTTCATCGTCGCGACGGCCTGCTCGACGCGTCGGCGCTCGGTGTCGTCGAGGCCGTCGGTGATGCGGTCGGCCTCCTCGTCGATCTTCGTCGGGTCGACGTCCTTGTCCAGCACCAGCTGGATGACGCGGCTCTCGTGGTAGACCTTCACGGTCGCGCCGTCGTCGGCGGCGCGCTTGAGGTCGTAGACGTCGATGTAGTCGCCGAACACCTCTCGGGTGTTGCGGTCGGCCTCGGAGATCGGCGTGCCGGTGAAGGCGAGGAGCGTGGCGTGCGGGAGCGCGTCGCGCAGGTGGCGGGCGTAGCCGTCAAGGGAGTCGTAGTGGCTGCGGTGGGCCTCGTCGACGACGACCACGACGTTGCGCCGGTCGGAGAGCAGGGGGTGGTCGGCGCCGGACTCCTTCTCCTCCTTGGTACGGCCGAACTTCTGCAGCGTGGTGAAGAGGATGCCGCCGACCCGCTTGGCGGCGAGCTCCTCACGCAGCTCCGCCCGAGTGAGGACCTGCTTCGGCGCCTCCGGGAGGATCTCGCTCTCGAGGAACGTCGAGTACAGCTGGTCGTCGAGGTCCGTGCGGTCCGTGATGACGACAACCGTCGGGTTCAGCAGGGCGGGATCCTTCATCACCATGGTGGTGGTGAGGACCATCTCCTCGGACTTGCCCGAGCCCTGGGTGTGCCAGACGACGCCGGCCTTCCCGTCGCTCGCCGAGGCCTCACGGACGGCGTCCGCGGCGCGGCTCACCGCGTGGAACTGGTGGGGCTTGGCGATGCGCTTCATCCGCTTCGAGGGGACGAAGTTGATGAAGGACTTGATGAGGGAGAGGAAGCGCGGCTGGGTGAACAGACCGTGCACGGCCAGGTTCTGGCCCGAGTCCCATATCCCCTCGGCGTCGAGCGGGTCGACGCGGTTGCCGAACTCGTCCGTGTTCCACGGCGCGAAGTGCTCGTACGGGGTGAAGGGCGTGCCGTACTTCGCTGTGATGCCGTCGGAGAGTAAAACGACCGAGTTGTAGCGGAAGGCGGTCGGGAACTCTTGGACGTACCGGGCGACCTGCGAGTGCGCCGTCTGGAGCGTGGCGTCCTCGTCGCCGGCCCGCTTCAGCTCCAGGACGGCGAGCGGGAGGCCGTTGACGTAGAGGACGACATCGAAGCGGCGGTTCTTCTCGCCGTCGATGACGGTGACCTGGTTGACGGCGCGGTAGACGTTCGCGTCGGGGTCGTCCAGATCAACGAGGCGGATGGTGGGGTTGTGCTCGGCGCCGAAGGCGTCGGTGTACGTGACGGACCGGATGCCTGCGGTCAGGCACCCGTGGGCGGTGCGGTTCTCCTCGTACGTGTCCTGGGACGCCGGGGTCGCCGCAGCGGCGACGGCGTCACGGACTGCGGCCGGCGGGAGGCCGGGGTTGAGCCGCTCGACCGCCTCGCGGAGGTCCGGGTACAGGATCAGGTCGTCCCAGGACTTGCGGTGGCCGGAGCCGGGGGCGAACTCGTTGCCGGGGGTGAGCTCCCAGGCCAGCTCAGCCAGCTCGTCGAGGGCGAGGAGCTCCCAGTCGGACTCGTGGGGGCGGTGGTTCTGTCTGGCGTCGTCGGGGGGCGTCATGTGTTGTCCTCGACAATCTTCTCGGCGTCCTTGACACGGAGGCGGCCGGACATTAGCTGCGGGAGGAGGGTGTCGCGGAGGGCGGCGAGCGTTCGGGACTCATCTCGCCTGTGACGCACGGTTTCCCAAAGACGCGCAACCACTCCTTCGACTCGGTTCCGATCGTTCTCATGCGGGATGCGAAGGGGCAGCCGCTGAAGGTTTCGCATATTGAGCTTGGGTTGTACGGCTCCCGTGACAAGCGATGCGACATTGGTGAATTGCAGGGCAATCGCCAGCAACTCCGAGGAGATGCGAGTCCCGGTAAGGACATGAGCATGGTTATTTACCCAGAAGTCACCCCATACAAATTGCACAACAGGTCGCCCGTCACGGGTCACAACCGTCCCATCTTCGCCGACGAGTACGTGGGGACCACTGAATAGGAAGCCCTCGACGTGATCGATAATGCCAGCTGCCCCATAGTAGGGGTGAGGTCCTGGGATCGCCGATCGTTCTCGTGAGGACAGAGGGACCCTCTTCTTGTTGTGGAAGGCCGCTACCTCTGATAGTGGGACGTCGATTGCTCTTTGAGAGAGTGCCTCCTCCAGGTGGGAGATCATCAGCTTGTCGGCCACTGCCTCGATGCGCTCGTTGACAGCGATCTTGTCATCCAGCGCCCCGAGCATGGAGACGATTCGATCTTGCTCTTCCCGACTAGGGATGCATACGTGGAAGGCCTTAGCTTCGGGGTAATACACAGTCTGGTGCGTCGTCCCGTGCGCGAACCGCCGAACGGAATCCTGCTCCATGACCAAAATGTAGTGGAGGTAGCGGGGTGAAAGCTCTGGCCCGCAGACCCAGTTGATGAAGTCCTGGCTCGTCGCCATGGGGGCGCCCATAGTGACGACGTAGCCCACTGATGCTGTCCGGGACAAACAGACGGTGCCGGCAGGAAGCAAGCGGGCAGACGAATTATCCAATCCGGCCTGGGTGATGGTTTGCAGGGTGGATGTGATTGTCCGTCCGTGGTTTCCAGTCGCATCCTTGATACCGATCCATGGGACATTGCCGTCCCAATACTCAGGGTTTCGACGGCTTGGAGTGTGTCCGCTCTCCAGGCGAGCAATTTCGGACAGTGGACTCCATTTGAAGCCAGAAGGTGCTGGAATGCTGGGCTTACCGACACTCAGTGCCCACTTACCGGGAATGATCCCGGCTGTGGCGGCGCGGCCGCCGGTGGATGTGTTCGTTTTAGCCACGGATCGCTCCCAGCTGCTCCCGAACCGTTTTCTCCAGCGTCGCCGACGTCTCGAATAGCCCGTACAGCTCCTCCGTCAGCTTGGTGATCCTTGCCGCCACTGCCTCCGCGTCGTCGTCTTTCACCTCGACGGCACCCACATACCGTCCCGGTGTCAGCGCGTACCCGTGCTGACGCACGGTCTCCAGATCTGCTGAGAAGCAGAAACCCGGCTCGTCCTCGTATGTCAGCCCCTTCTCCCGTGCCGACGTTGTACCCCGCCATGCGTGGTACGTGCCAGCGATCTTCGCGAGGTCGGCTTCGGTCAGGATGCGCTCAGTCCGATCGAGCATCTCGCCCATTGCTCGGGCGTCGATGAACAGGATCTCACCGCGTCGGTCCTCCAGGCCCTTCGCGCCCTGCGGGGACTTGTCCTTGGCCAGGAACCACAGGCACGCCGGGATCTGCGTCGTCCGGAACAACTGCGAGGGCAGCGCCACCATGCACGCCACCAGGTCCGCCTCCACCATCGCTTGGCGAATGTCGCCCTCGCCGCTCGACTGAGAACTCATCGAGCCGTTCGCCAGGACGATGCCAGCCGTCCCTCGCTCGCCCAACTTGGACACCATGTGCTGGAGCCAGGCGTAGTTGGCGTTGTTCTTCGGCGGGACGCCGAACTTCCACCTCGCGTCGCCCTCGTCCCGCGCCCAGTCCTTGATATTGAAGGGCGGGTTGGCCATCACGAAGTCGGCCTTGAGGTCGGCGTGCTTGTCGTCGGCGAACGTGTCGCCCCAACGAGCCGCCAGGTTGCCGTCGATGCCGTGGATGGCCAGGTTCATCTTGGCCAGACGCCAGGTGCGCTCGTTGAGCTCCTGGCCGTACACCGCGATGTCGGCCTTGTGCCCGCGCCCCCGGTGCGCCTCGATGAACTTGCTGGCCTGGACGAACATGCCGCCCGAGCCGCATGCCGGGTCGTAGACCCGTCCCTCGTACGGCTCCAGAATCTCCACGATCAACTGGACGACCGACCGCGGCGTGTAGAATTCGCCGCCCCGCTTGCCCTCCGCGCGTGCGAAGTTGCCGAGGAAGTATTCGTACACCTCACCCAGTACGTCCTGCGCCGGCTTGCCCTCGCTGCCGCCGAAGCGGGCGTCGCTGATGAGGTCGACGAGCTCGGCCAGGCGCTTCTGGTCGACGTTGTCGCGGTTGAAGATCTTCGGCAGGACGCCCTTCAGCGAGGCGTTCTCCGCCATCACTGCGTCCATCGCCTCGTCGAGGAGCTTGCCGACGCCCTGGCTCTTCGCGTTCGCCGCGATCCACGACCAGCGGGCGGTCTCCGGCACCCAGAAGACGTGCGCGCCGGTGTATTCGTCGCGGTCCTCAAGGAAGTCGTCCATCCTTTCCTCGGTGATGCCGTCGTCGGCAAGCTCCGCGGCCAGCTCACCACGCCGCTCGTCGAAGGCGTCGGAGACGTACTTCAGGAAGATCAGGCCGAGGACGAATTCCTTGTACTGCGCGGCGTCGATGGAGCCGCGCAGCTTGTCTGCGGCCTTCCACAGGATCGCTTGAATCTCCTTGGCGGTCGAGGCGCTGAACAGCTCCGCCTGGTCGGTGGCCTTCTTCTTGCCGGGAGGCATGGGGTGAGCCGTCTCCTTCAGTCTTCGTAGTTCTCGGTCACGGGCAGGTTCTGGATGGTCAGGGTGCCGTCGGCGATGCCGGCGGCCGTGATGCGGACCAGGTCGTCGAGTGCGGCGGACTGCTCCCGCAGCAGCGTCGCCCGGCTCTCGATCTCGGCGAGCGCGGCGTCGTACCGTTCCGCCTCCGCCCGCCCCAGGTCCGGGATGTCGAGGTCCTCGATGCCGCGCGGCGCCCGTACAGCCCCGACGGTGCGCGCGTACTCGGTGGCCGCCGCCCGCAGCAGCGCCGCCAGCACCCGCGGGCGGACCGGCGGGTCGGCGTCGGGGTGGACGCGCAGTATGCGGGCCGGGGCCACGACCACCGACAGGCCGCCGGTGTCGACGTGAACGCCGAACCGCGGGCTCGCGGTGACGACGACGTCGCCGGGCTCCGTGAACTGGGCGTGCTCGTACGCCGTGAGGAGTAAACCGCGGTCGATCCGGCGGCTGCCGAGCCGCGCGGTGCCGAGGATCTCCTCCGGGCCGAGCACCGGGTAGTGGCCGTCGGCCGTGAGGTGTTCGGGCGCGAGGCGGTGGCCGGGACGGCGGCGCAGGCGGCGTGCATCGAGGAGCCGGCGGACCGTGGTGCGCCGCACCGGCTGGTCCTCGGGGCGAGTCACGGCCTGAATGTTCATCGCCGCGCGCAGATCGGTCTGGAGGCCGGCCTGCTTCTGGAGGTCCGTCAGGCGCTGCTCGAGGTCGCTGATGCGGGCCGGGCGTTCGAGGACGGAGCGGGCGTAGCGGGCCTCCGCGGGCCGTCGGCTCGGGGCGAAGGCGCTGCCGGGCCGGTCGTCGAGCTCCTTCACCGGGACGATCACGGCGTTGCGAGGCTGGTGCCGACGGTCGCCGCGCCAGCCGGACGAGCGCCAGATGGCGAAGTCCTCGGCGAGCGCGTCGAGTACCGGCTCGGTGAGCGGTCGTGAGGAGAGGTCGGCAAGCAGGACCCGACCGGTGAGCTCCTCCTGCGGGGTACGGGCCAGGACCCACAGGGCGGTGCGGTAGCCGGGCCGGTATGGGAACGCGCCCTCCGGCAGGCTGATCGCGGCCTTCAGCAGGCCCTCGTGGAGGAAGGAACGGCGCAGCCGGTCGGCCTCCCCGTGCCGGGGCAGCGGGCCTACGAGGACATCGGCCGGTCCCAGGACGACGGCCGTCGAGCCGGTACCGAGGTAGTCGGTGAGCGCCTGGACCTGTTCCAGGACGGCCGCCGGGCTGCGGCTCTCCGCAGCCTCGTACGGGAGGATGCCGACCAGCAGGTCCGGGTACCCCCACTCGTCGACGGAGGCCTCCAGGTTCTCGCCCTCCAGGACGTCGAGGTGGAACTCGTACACCCCCCGCACGAGTATCCGGCGTCGTACGAGCCGGACGCGGGCCGGGTCCGGGTCGGCGGCGAGGTACGTGTGGCCGGAGTCCTCGGCGGCTCGGTCGTGCAGAGCAGCGAGCAGGTCGCCGGTGCGGGCGTGCGGAGTCGCGACGATGGACCCCTCGGCGAGGGCGTCCACACCGGACAGGGCGGCCAGAGCCCGGACCAGAACCGGGGTGGGTTCGTCGGCGACCAGCTCATGGGAGCCCAGCCGGCGGCGGGCCTCGAGGACCCAGTCGAAGGCCTCGGCCGGGGTGTACGCGGCCTCGGTCAGCTCGTCCGCGAGGGCGGCGAGCGCGGGTCCCGCGCCGTCCGCGTCGGGTACGGCGCGCAGCTCGGCCAGCAGGAACTGGTCCTCGGCATCCAGGTCGGCGGCCCTGTCCAGGAGGGCGTTCCAGTCCTGGGCGGCGACGGGAGAGTCATACTGCTGGCGCAGGCAGATCAACGCCGTCAGCGCACCGACGAGGGCGGACGCCGGGAGAGCGGGTGTCCGCCAGGCGGCAAGTGTGTGCAGGGCGACCTCCGCGCGCAGGCGGCGCGGGTCGGTGTTTCCGCGGCCCGTCGTCGTCAGCCAGTCGACGACGGCGCGGGCGTCGAAGAGGGGGCGGCCGTCCTCGTGGGCGACAGGTGCCGGGAAGTCCGGGTGCCGGCGGCTCCAGGTGGTGGGGACGGGCCGCTTCACCTGGGCGAGGGAGGCGATTTCGGCGTATGTGATCCGCCAGGCCGATATCTCGGGCACGATGGGCGATGTTGCATCGCGCGCAGTAGTCACAGCCCCGTCCCCCTCTTGATCGACCCTTCTTGTCCTGCATGCGTCCGGGGCGGACCCTCCTGGGTTTCCGGCTTCGCAGCAGGTCGGCAGAACCTTACAGCGATGGTGGATGGCTGTAGCGAGTCGGGCTGATAACGGGGGTTATCACGGTTCTCTCTCCTGTGGAGGCTCCGGAGGGTGCAGGTTGGGCGGCGTCGATCGCCATCCGTCGCTGCACATGCTCCGTGAATCAGGAGGAACTCTCGTGGGCCGTCGCTCTCCGCTCGCACACGCACCCCGCCCGGACACCCGTGTGCGCCGCGGGGTGCAGATCAGCGACAAGGTCAAGGCCGTGTCCGGGCCGATCGTCGTGGCCACCGACGCATCCGTCGGCAGGGACCGCGTCGCCGCCGGCTACATCGCCACCACCGGTCACACCGGGCTGCGCGCCCACCTCTACCCGGTGCACATCGCACGCCCGCGTACCCGCACCGTGGTCACCGAACTGCGGGCCGCCTACTGGGGCCTGAAGCCGGTACTCGCCGCACACCCCGGCCGCTCCGTCGAGGTACGCGTCGACAGCCTCGAGGCACTCGGCTACCTGCACGCATGGCAGAACGGCAGCACGCGCGTGCCGGAGGGCTACGACACCCGCCTCCGGTCCCAGGGGCGTATGCCGACGCTCCTCAAGCTGCAGATGCTCGCCGAGTACACCCCGGACCTCACCTTCGTCCACGAGAAGGCCCACGTCGGGAACCCACTGAACGAGGCGGCGGACTCCCTGGCGAAGCTCGGCCTGCGTGCCGTGCACGGCAAGGTCCCCGTGAGCGAGATCCCGCGGCTCGTTCCGCTGTGGGCGGTCGGCGCCCTCGACGACTACCGGCGCAGCCGGCGATGAGAGAGGTTCCGGCGCCGGCCGGGGTCGACGCGCCTTCATTCATGGCGGCCTGTCCGCCAACCCTTGAGAGAGGAATCCCTCGCCATGTCCGAGCACGAGCAGCCATCCCCGGCCGCCTCCGACGATCCGGCCCCTGAAGCCGAAGTGGCAACCGAAACGGGGCCGACCGAGCTGATACCCGCTACGCCGGACCACGTGCTCACCGTCGAGCCCGCGTCCCGGCCGGGGTCCCGCTGGGCGCAGCTGTCGCGCAGCACGATCCTGCTTCTCGGCGTGGGTATCGGTGGCGCGGCGGTCGGGGCCGGCTGGCTGACCACCTCGCTGCTCGGGAGCGGAACGGACGAGGCCGCCGACGTTGCGGCAGCTCCCATCGTCATCGCAGAGGAGGAGACGGCCGGGCCGGAGCCGTTCATGACGGACGGCTCGATCACGCTTCCCTCGGTCGGTGCGGGGCTCGACAACGGAGCCCTGTGCTCCGGCACAGGGGGCTACGCCGACATCGACCTCGGCACTCAGGTCAACGTCACCGATGCGACCGGGACCCTGGTCGCCCACGGCTCTCTCGGCCCGGGTGAGAAGACCGCAGCCGGGTGCCAGTTCTCGTTCTCGATTTTCGACATCACCCCGGGGGCGAAGTTCTACACGGTCGAGGTGTCCCATCGCGGCGGCCTCACGCAGACCGAGGCCGAACTGCGCGCCGGCGGCCTCGCCTTCACTCTCGGCGACTGAAAGGCCGTTCCGCTGTGCGGCCACGTCCACCCGGCGCACCGGACGGGCCGCAGGACGCTGACGCTCAGGAACTCTTCGCCCGGCGAAAGCCGGCAGCGTCCCGCTGGATGCCCAGGTTGCGATTGTGCAATCATCAACCGTTCCGGCGAGTCACACACTTCATCCACTGCGCCTTCACGGATCAGGCACATTTCCCTGGCGCACTCGCACACAAGGCAGCCCATGACCGACGCACCCTCCCCGCAGCCCGACCCCGAGGCTGCCACTGAGCCGGAGCCCGAACCGGAGCCCGAGCGGGGGCCCGCGCCTGCGGAGCCCGCCGCAGAGCCCGCTGTTCCGCCCATGCCGACGGCCGCCCCCGCCGTGGGAAACCCGGACCGGGCGCGCACCCTCCGCCATGTCCTCGGCGGGGCCGCCGCCGGAGCCGCGCTCGTCGGCGCCATCTGGGCCATCACCGCCAACGTCCCCGCCGGTGCCGACGCGTTCACGCTCGAGGGCACGTTCACCCTCACCGACGGCGTCGGCTCGGTCGGCGACAACTGCCGAGGTACCGGCGGATACGACGACATCGGCAGCGGCACCTCCGTCACCGTGTACGACGCGGCAGGCACCACCATCGCCACCGGCTCCCTCGGCTCCTCCGAGTACGAGATGGTCGCCGAAGGCGGGATCCTCGAGACGTGCACGTTCCAGGTGTCCGTCCCGGACGTGCCGAAGGGCAGCCGGTTCTACTCGGTGGAGATCTCCCACCGGGGCCGTATCCAACTGACCGCCGACGAGGCGCAGAACGCCGGCTTCTCCGGTTCCCTGGGCTGAACCCCGCAGCCCCTCCCTCTCCCTTCCGCTCTGCCGTTCAGGAGTCCCCTATGTCCCAGCCCTACCCCGGCCCCCACCAGCAGCCTCCGCAGCCCGGCTACGGATACCCGCAGCAGCAACCGGCCGCACCTGCGTTCGCCCAGCACCCGCAGTGGACGCAGCCGACGCAGCCCGGCCCCTACGGACAGGGCCCCGCCCCGTACCAGCCCCCGCCGCCCCCGAAGAAGGGCATGCCAGCCTGGGCCATCGTCCTCATCACCCTCGGCAGCATCTTCGTCTTCATCATTTTCATCGGGGCCCTCGCGAGCGGCGGCGACTCGAGCAGCGAGACGAAGAAGCCCACCACCGTGGAGGCGCCGAAGAAGGAGCCGGTGAAGAAGGACGACGGCAAGGCGGACGCCAAGCCCGCCGACAAGCCGGCAGAGAAGCCCGCCGAGCCGGCGCCGGTGCAGATCACCGCCAAGAAGACCGCGTTCAAGCCGAGCATCCTCCACGACGGCGGCGACTTCACCAGCGTCCAGGTCACCATCACCAACAACAGCGACGAGAGGATCGACGTCAACCCGCTGTACTTCTCCATCACCGCGACCGACGGTTCCAAGCACAACGCCGAGCTCGGTGAGGACGAGAACCAGATGGACACCATGGAGCTTGCCCCGGGCGAGAAGACCACCGGCGTCATCACCGGCAAGGGCGCCTTCACCCCGAAGTACGTCACCTACACCGACGGCCTGTTCGGCGAGGGCGTCCGCGGCAACGTGTCCTGAACGGCCGGTACCCGGACTGCCCCCATGCCTCACGCCATGGAGGCGGCCGATGAACCTGAGACCCAGTCGGAACGTCACGATTCAAGGAGTTCAAGACATGGCAACAGATGCTTTCGACGAACCGGATCCGGAAGCAGCCGAACCTGGGCAGAAAATCCTCCAACTCCTGGACAAGGCGCTCAACGTCCAGAGCCCACTGGTGCGCAAGAACATAGCCCGGGCCCGCCAGCGAAACCCGGAGGCGACACCGGCAGAGGTGATCCGCAGTCTGGAGCGGATGTACGTCAGCGCGTTGACCGGGACGGGCGCTGCAGTCGGAGGAACAGCAGCCGCGCCCGGCGTCGGCACGGGAGTCGCACTGGCACTGTCGGCAGGCGAGGCTCTCTCGTCTCTTGAGCTGAGCACCCTCTTCGCTCTCTCGATCGCCGAGGTCCACGGAGTCCCCATCGATGAGATCGAGCGCCGCCGGACGATCGTGATGGGAATCATGCTCGGCGGGAGCGGCTCCGCCACCATAGGCAAGGTCGCCGAGCGCACGGGGCAGCACTGGGGACGCCAGGTCGTCGCCAAGGTGCCTGTTGAGACGTTGCGTCAGATCAACAAGATCCTTGGGAAGAACTTCGTTACGAAGTACGGGACCAAGCAGGGAATCATCGTTCTCGGCCGAGTGGCACCGTTCGGAATCGGCGCCGCGATTGGTGGTGGCGCCAACGCCCTCATCGCCACTATGGCTGTGAGAGCCGGTCGTCGCGCATTCGGCCCGCCCCCGACGTCGTGGTCATCGCCGGCGGACAGCACACCGCCCACGTCCGAGAAATCGGAGGGCTGACCATCCAAGTCTGTCGTCTCGCATGAGGTGGCGGTTGCCGTGGGCTGCTCACTCCGGGCCTCAGGGCGAGTCAACACGGAACGTCCCTCTGAGATAGCCGACGGGGTGGCCGAGACCGGCAGGACACAGCAACCGAGACATCAGCGCAAGCAAGGAGGTACTCGTGGACGGCGGAAGGCCCCACCGCACGTGTTTGAAGTGCCGCAACTCGATCGAGGTCGACCAGGACGGCCGCGTAGTCGCCCATGACAGGCCGGTAAGTCGTTTCCCCTGCTTTGCCTCCGGCCAGCTGGCCGCACTCGTGTCGGTCGAGTGGGGGCCCGGACCTCGACATAGCCGGCAGATTGTAGGCGGAGGCAAGGGACGCGGGCGTGAACGACGAAAGAAGCCAGAGTTCCTCAAGCCCCCTGAGTGGTTACCGAATTATCAGGGTGAGCACCTTCCGACAATCGGCTTGCCCGCCAATGGGTGGCTCAGTGTCTGGTTCCCGGCTCACACGATGTGGGAGCACGAGCGGAAACTCTCCGGCTGGGTCGGAAGCGATCGATCGCTCCGGTGGGACGGCCACGAGAGGTGTTGGACGGTTGCTAGCGCTCACTTCCCCCGCATAAGCAGTGAGCTGCTCCGTAGGTACCCGAGCGTCCTCATCGGCCGTGAGTACAACCCGCGTGAAAGGTGCAACTCGTCCTGCCAGAACGCCCAGGGCTTTCTGTGCACCTGCTCCTGCCTTGCCAAGTACCACGGCCGGGGTAAATGGCGAAGCGGGTGGAGGACCCTCGGCGAGTTCAGTGGTCGGCGCGCGGGGAGGCCGTGGCACTGGATGGCCGTTGCCGTAGCTGGCTGATCGCTTTGGCACCCGCTCGCGTAGTCAGTGCGCAGGGCCGCGCCCCGTGCCCCCTCGTTCCGACGAGCTCGTTCAACGCCTGCGCGGCCATCTGGACGGAGCGGGGCGCAACTTGATCATCGGACAGCGACCGCGTGCACGTCCGTCGGCGCGAGGACCGCCAAGTGGGTGTGATGCCCCAGGGCTGAAGAAGATCACCGCGGTGCCGTGCCGGGGTGCTGCCAGGGCCATTCATGGGCGGCGAAGAGCGGAGGCAGTTCACTGTCGGCCGCGATGCGGCGGAGCATCACCGCGTAAACCGGGGAGTCGGGAAACGGCTGCCGCTCACCGACCTTCCGGTATTGCCAGGATTCGTATAGCGCCTGCACGCGAGGGTGGGCCGTGTCCACCAGGAGAACCGACAGCGCTTCATCCCGGCTGCTGAGCAGCACCGTATGCAGTTGGTCGGCAACCCCGCACTTGCGCCACTTCGGCCGCACCATCAGTTCCGACAGGGAGAACGTGGACGGGTCCGCAGGCTCCTGATCAACGTAGTCGCGCCACCACTCGCGCCCTGGGGCGGAGGGAGCGCCGTAGGTAAAGCCCGCTGGTTCACTGCCGTCCCAGGCGATGACGCAGGCAAAGCCGCCGTTGCCGCCCCAGTGGTCCACAAACCATGGGAATCGCTGGTGGAACGGGTCGTCCATCTGATCCGCGTAGGCGTCGGCATGGACGTCGATGAGCGTCTGTCGGATCTCGTCCAAGTCCGCGTGGGAGTAATGGCGCAGGTCGAGGGTCATCAGCGGCTCCACTGGTCGCGGTATCGGTCACCCCACTCTCGCGCCACCGCAGCATCCGGCGCGAGAGTGAGAAGGTCGCGGTAGAAATCACC
This sequence comes from Streptomyces sp. NPDC054847, assembly GCF_053610925.1. NCBI lineage: Bacteria > Bacillati > Actinomycetota > Actinomycetes > Kitasatosporales > Streptomycetaceae > Streptomyces > Streptomyces sp. NPDC054847. The sequence continues at coordinate 17,406 of NZ_JBSGZJ010000051.1, forward strand.
GATCAGCGACCTCATCCGGCCAGGCAGCGGAGCGCCGACCATCATGTCGAACACCTTGGCCGCTGTGTCGCACGCTTGCTCCGAGTCGTCCTGGTGCAACTGCGCGAGCGCGAGTCGTGCGGTGGCCAGCGCCCTGTTGCGGCGGAACCGGTCCGGCAGGACGGCCAGGGCGCGGTGCGAAGCGGCTTCCGCCTCTGCTGCATCCCCGAGCCTGTGCCGCACGATCGCAGACAGCGCATACAGCTCGGCGGGACCGTAGAACGCGATCCACGGCGGTCGGGGCGTCTCAGGGTCCACCTTGCCCATCAGGTCCTCGGCGAATCCGAGGGAGCGCAACGCGGCCTGCCGATCACCGCGGTTGGCATGTCCGACGGCTGTCCGGCCGTGGGCGAGGGAGGCGAACAGCCGGTCTCGGCGAGTAATTCCTGTGGCTTGTGCGGCGTACCCCGCATCGACGGCCTGGCCGTACTCCTTGCGCTGGTGGGCGAGCATGGCCAGTGAGTTCCACACGCGCATCTCCGTGGCGCTGTCGTCCGCCATCCTCGCCAGGTACAGCGCTTGCTTGAGTTGGGTGTCCGCGCGGTCGAGCCGGCGCGCGTCGATGCTCGACCATGCCGCAGTCGCGGTGAAGTCGGATGCGAGGCTCAGCAGGCGCTGCCGGATCCGCTGGGAGCTCGCCCGATCCTGCTTGCTCAGGCAGTCGGCAGCTCCGGCGAGGGCCGCCCCCTCGAGCTCGGCATGTCCGCCGCGCTTGTCGTCCAAGCCGGTCAGGCTCTCCAGACTGGCGCGAAGCCCGGCAACCTCCACGGTCCCGACCCGGCCGGTGATGCCGGTCGTGAAGGGAAGCGCAACCCCAGCCACCGTCGTGGAAGCGAGGAAAGTACGGCGGAGCAAGGGGCCCTCCGGGGGGATGAAACCGAGTGCGACGGCTGGAGTCCCGAATACTGCCTCCAACGCGTCTCGCTGTCGCTTCTGAGGCCACTCGGATTTTCCGGCCAGCCAGTAGCGCACGGTGCGGTCGCTGATCGTCCCACGGTGGCCGGCGGCTGTCAGCGACGCGTTCAGTGCCTCCACTAACTCGGCCTGTGTATACCCCGCTTGAGTCATGGCAGCACGGAGCCGGAGATTCTCGGTCACACACTCACGGTAGCCGTCGTGTCTCGCTTCGGTCACCCCCGTCGAGAGCCGCCGAGCCAGAATTTCCGGTTGCTTGCGACTACGTCAGCGGTCCATTTTCCTGCCTTGTCCAAAGCGAGGGGAGTTGTATGGGCGACGGCCCTCGGGGGCCGGTGCTTCCGACGTTCTGACATCAGGGGTGAGTTGTGCATTCGAGAACCGCGACACCTGAGGCAGCGCTCGCTCCCGCTGTGGCGTCAATATGTTCAGCTGCCACACCCACAATCGAAACTGTCATCGAGGGCGAGTGGTCACGGCACTTCTACCTCCTGGCGGAGGTCGCCGGGCTGACCCGCATCCACACCCGCACCCGCCTGACCATGCTGCGGTGGGCAGGCAACGTCGAGGCGGCCACCACAGTGGCGGCGATCCTGGTTCAGAACTCCGTCGACCATGCCAACCCCGGCCGGTTCTGCGACCGCAGCAGCACGGGACTGCGCCTCGCGATCACGGAGGCCGGTGGCCTTCTGATCGACGTCTCCGACCCGCTCCCCGCCTTCCCCGGCTTCGCGGCGGCCGCCGCCGGAGCCCGCGGCCGCGGACCGTGGCACGCCACCCGGCTCGGGGCCCGGTTCTCGTGGTTTCTCACGGCAGACGGCGACCGCAACACCGTCCGGGCCCACATGCTTCCCGGGCAGGTGCCAGCGTGAGCACCGCCCGTCCCGTCCCGCGCTACTTGGATACGGGCACCGAACGAGTCCTCTCCAGCCTTCGTCAGTCCCTCGTCGAAAACTCCGTGTACGAAGACCTCGAGGACGTCCCCGGCGCCTTCGAGAACATCGACGCCTCCGGGACCGTCGTCCTCACCGGCCGGCTGCAGCGCGCGCTCGGTGACCCTGCCCGTCATCCGGCACTTCCACGGCCATCGGCCGGAGTGCGCCCGCGCGTTACAGCTACGGCCCGCGGACATGGGCCTGGACGGCGCCTCGGTGCACCTGCGACGCCTGGCCCTCGTCACGCTGGACGTTCTCGACCTCTCGGCCCCGAACGCCCCCGAACCGACCGTGCCGTGCGCCCCTTCCGCCCGGCCCTCGTGAAGGGAGCCGCAGCGTGAAAGAGACAGCGACCCGACTCGTGCCGTACATCACCGCCCGCGAGGGAGAGGACGGCGAACTCCTGGCCGCGCTCCGCGCATCGTTCGCCGGCGACGGCCGCGTGCGCCTCGGCTACTGGGACGAAACCCCGGACGACCGGGGCCCGCGCGGCGAACTGTGGGGCCGCTGCTCCCAGAACATCGGCCGCGACCGCCTCCCGCAGGGCCGCCCGCAGTGGCGCATGGTCCACCCCGCACGGCAGCGCGAGACGATGATGAAGCTCCTGTGCCAGGTGTGCGTCCGCCCCACCCGAGTCCGCGGCGCCCACCTGTTCCTCGACACCGGCCCCCGGCTCGAACCGGGCAAGCGGTTCCTGACCGCGCACCCGCCGCTCTGCCTCGAGCACGCCGCCGCAGCGGTCGAACAGTGCCCGAACCTGCGCAAGAACCACACCGCCCTGCTCGTGCACCGTGCGCCCCTGTACGGCGTCATCGGCACCCCGTACCAGTGGAGCGCGAGCGGCCTCCAGGCCCTCCCGGGCGACGACCAGCCGCTCCCGTACACCTCGCCCCTGCTGCCCTGGTTCCTCGCCTCCCAGCTCGTACGGGAGATCCGCGAACACACCGTCGTCGACCTCCGCGACCTGGTCGACGGCCCGTGAACCCCCGGCTCCGGCATCCAGAACGGCACGCGATCCCGGCAGGACGTCGCACCGTGCCGGAGCCGGGTCGCACCACCGCCAGAGCAATTCCCCTCACCACCAAGGAGAAGGACATGACCACCACGATTCCGTTCGCCGCACGCTCGGCCGCACCGCCCTGTCTGGTCACTACGTCGATCGACGGCGTGTTCTGGGACGCGGACCGCCAGATCAACGTGACCGCTGACGGCACGCCGTGGCACACCATGCCGCAGGCCGCGTCGACCACGGACACCAACATGGACGGCAAGGGTGACGACGTCTCCGACCCGTACTACGCCTCGGCCTCATGAGCACCGCCGCCCGCCCCGTGCTCGTCGTCGCTGAACAGCTCGACGCGGCGGCCGACATGGTCGTCGATCAGCTGAACCGGCTTGACGTCCCCGTCATGCGGTTCGACGTCGCCGAGTTCCCCCAGCAGCTCACCCTGACCGGCATGCACCTGCCAACCGAACCGGGCTGGAGCGGGGTCATCGACGACGGGCGCCGGACGTTGCGGCTCGAGGGGGTGCGGGCCGTCTACTGGCGGCGGCCCGCACGCCCGCTCATCGCCGGCACCGTCCCTCAGCCTTACGACCTGTGGGCCCAGAACCAGGCCGATGCTGCGATGCTCAACGTTCTCGCCGCGCTCCCCGGCGTGCCGTGGATCAACAACCCACACGCCGATCGGGTCGCGTCCCACAAGCCGCAGCAGCTCGTTGCCGCCACCCGCTGCGGCCTGCGCGTGCCGTACAGCCTCATCACCAACAGCCCCGACGCCGCCCGGGCCTTCGCCGAAGAAGTGGGCGGCCCTCTGATCTGCAAACCGATTCTCGGCGGTCGCCTGGAGGTTGGCGAGGACCGACAGCTCATGGTGGCAACCCACCGCGTCGACGCCGCCAACTTCGACGACAGCATCAGCGTCACCGCGCACTACTTCCAGGAGAACATCCCCAAAGCCTACGAGGTCCGCCTCATCGCCGTCGGCGGCGAGGTCTTCGGCGGCAAGCTGACGACCACCAGCGAAGCGGCCGGCACCGACTGGCGCACCGACTACGAGCACATCGAGTACGACATTGTCGACGTACCCGAACACGTCGCCACAGGGGTACGCCGCTTCCTCGCCCACTACGGCATCGTGTTCGGCGCCTTCGACTTCGCCGTCACCTCCGAAGGAGAGTGGGTGTTCTTCGAGAACAATCCGGCCGGGACCTGGGGATGGGTCGAGAACCGCACTGGCCTGCCGATCGCCGCAGCGCACGCCGACTACCTCGCAGGAGCTAACTCATGAACTGGCCCGACACGGGCGCATCCGCCGCCGCACGACAGAAGTTCGCCGCCGCGCTGAGCGAGCAGCCCAGCCAGTGGAGCGACGCATTCGCCTCCGTGCCCCGGCACGTCTTCGCACCACGCTTCTACCGCCAGGACGCCCACGGAGAGTGGCAGCCGGTCGCATGGGGCGAGGACGGGTACCTGGAGGCCGTGTACTGCGACGAGGCGCTGACGACACAGCTCGACGAGCACGGCGTACCCACCAGCTCCTCCAGCCAGCCGTCCCTGATGCTCACCATGCTCGCGGCCCTCGACGTCGACGACGGGCAGCGCGTCTACGAACTGGGCACCGGCACCGGATACAACGCAGCCCTGCTCTCCCACCGGCTCGGGGACAACAAAGTGACCAGCGTCGACATCGACCCGCACCTCGTCGAAGCCGCTGTCCGGCGCCTGCAGCAGGCCGGGTACCAGCCGACGGTCACCGCCGGAGACGGAGCCCGCGGATACCCGCGCAACGCCCCGTACCACCGGATCATCGCCACCGCGGGCCTGCACATGATCCCGCCGCCGCTGCTCGACCAGGCAGCCGACGGTGCGGTCATCGTCGCCCCGCTCGGATACGGCATCGTCCGCGCCATCGTCACCGGCCGGGGCCACGCCGTCGGCCACTTTCTCCACGCACCGGCGTACTTCATGGCTCGCCGCGTCCTGGGCAGGTCTCCACAGTTCGACGCCGCCCGCGAGCAGGCACCGACCTGCAGCACCGTGCCGGCCGAGGACGTACTTGGCCGGCTCAACTTCCCGCTGTCGATCGCTCTGCCCGGTTTTGCGTCCTGCTCCTGGAGGGACGATGCAGGCAACCTCGAGGTGGTCGGCCTGTGGACACCCGACGGCTCGACCGCCGTCGCCCGCACCACAGGCATCGTCCAGCAGACCGGACCCCAGCGGCTCTGGGACACGGTGGAGGAGGTGGCCAAGACGATCACCGGCGAACCCGACCGCTCCGATTTCCTCCTCACCGTCAGCCCGGCCGGGCAAGCCGTGAGCTACGGCCCGGACGGCCCTTCCTGGGCACTCCCCGCAACGCTGTAGGAATGCCGCGACACGGCGGCGAGTCGACCATCAGGCCGGCTCGCCGCCGTCGCGCGGACACTCATCGACAGCGGGCCGTACCGTGACGCACGGCCGGTGGTCGATCTCCACGACCACATCCACCAGGTCATCTCCCGGCCCGCGATCGTCAGCACACTCACGGAGCCCCGATGGCCACCCAGCCCACGAACGCCCCTTCCGTGACCGACCGGCGCCTGCTCCATAGCCGGCCGCCCCGCCCGCGCTTCCCATGGCGCACGGGCGTCACATGGTCTCTGACTCTTCACGGGCCGGGACGCCCGATCAGGCAAGGAGGACGCGACGGCCTGCGGACCATCGCGACCCCGGCGTTCATCGATCAGGAAGATCCGCGATCTTGCTGACGAGAACGCCGATCGATTTTGCTGTTCGCTTCAGCTCGGAAGTCAGAGCTGTGGAATTGTCCAGTACAACCACGGGCTGGAACCGGGCGTGCGGTGGGATGGACCGGACAGACCTTCCCACGTACAGGACGGCCTCATCCAGCTGGTTCTGCTCCTCATCCACCGGCGGACGGGGGCTTGCCACCCACGCCCCATAGGCCGTTCGTCCACCGACCCAACCGAGGTCGAATTGCGGACCGCGGCGTGCTGCGGAGCGAACTTCGAGTGATGCCCTTTCGCTGATCCGCTCAACCAGACGAGACAACAGCTTGTCGTGTCGAGGCGTCCCGCGCCCCAAGACATCAGTTTCGAACCTGCTGATCCCGCGCGTCCGCAGTCGCAACCTGTCGAACGGTCCGCCGAGATACCCGTCCCCGACCTCAGGCAGGACCGTCACTTGATCACCTTGCATCTTGAGATCCCGGCAACGTGCGGGAGCTCCGAACAGAAGGTCGGAATAGCCGGCTGCGTCGACCACATGAACATGCCGACCCTCCCTGCGTGACTGCATCACTGCCAGGAGCTTCCTGCTCAGGCCGCGGTCCACGTCCTTGACGTTTCCTGCCAACTCTCCATGGACGACGAGAGTGACCTTTCTGGAGAAGCTGTTCTGGCAGGTGGCTCCTAATGTTTCAGAGCGGGAGACGCAGTCCTTTCGAACCACCCACTCACCATCCACCAGTGTCTTGCCGGTGAACATGAGCGTCTGTCCTCGTAGTTCGCGTATCCATCCATTACACATCACTTTTGCCAGCCTCCCACGGGACCGCACAGTCGTTGTCGCGCATAGCACCTTTCGGTGCCGTGCTGTCGCGCGAGGGCCTACCCCATTGGCCGGCTCCGGCATGCGCCTCACCTTGGCCAGAACGAGGCAGTACCCCTTCAGGCAAAGCTACTCAGCTTTGGCAGACAGTTCTGACTGATCGCGATAACCCGGGTTATCAGGCTTCTCGAACTCCTCTGCTTCTCGGCCTTCCTAACGTTCTGTCATGCAGCGAACGGCACCGCAGACACCAGCCGGCCCGCCGTTCGCCCACCCATCCCTCACGCACCACGACCGGCGCCCGGGAGGCACCTGATGACGGAACAGTCCGAGCAGTACGAGCACCACTGCACCGACCTCGCCCAGCCGGTCGCAGGCGATCAGCCCGCGACCGTTGCCGACCTCGTGGGGCAGCGCCTCGAGGAATCGCCGCTCAGCGAAGACGTGAAGGCGCTCCTGCGGGAAGCGCTGGGAGAGGGCGAGACCCCTGAGGCATCTCCCGCAGGCCGGATCTACCTCGATTCCGTCGCCGTCACGGGGTTCCGCGGCATCGGCCCCCGGACCTGGCTCGGCCTCAGCCCCCGGCCCGGGGTGAATCTCGTCGTCGGCCGCAACGGTTCGGGCAAGTCCAGCGTCGCCGAGGGCATCGAGACGGCCTTCACCGGCGTCAACATGAGGTGGCACGGGCTGCACGCCTCGCGCAGCGGCAACTGGCGCAACCTCCACCACGGGGGTGACAAGCCGGAGATCGAGGTCAAGCTCGCCATCGAGGGCGACGCCGGCCGCAGTACGCTCACCCGCACCTGGGACGGATCGGACTTCGACGACTCGCGTGGGGAGCTCAAGCGCCCTGGACACGGCCGCATCCCCATCGAGCAGGTGGGCTGGCAGCAGGCCATGGAGGACTACCGGCCCTTCCTGTCGTACGTCGATCTCGACCGCATGATCAGCGGCAAGCCGGCCCAGATGTACGACGCCATCGCCTCGATCCTCGGCCTCAAGCAGATCAGCGCGGCCGACAGCAGGCTCCACGCGGAGGAGAAGACCCTCGACGACGCGGCCAAGGCGGCGAAGGCGGACGTGCCCGAGCTCATGGCCGCCCTGTACGAGCTGGAGGACGACGACCGGGCCGTGCAGGCTCTCGTGGCCATCGACACGCAGGACAGCCCGGACTTCGACACGCTGGGCGCGCTCGTGGCAGGACTGCCCGACGACACGGACGAGGGCCTTCTCGCTGAGCTGCGCCTTGCCGCCGCTGCCCAGGGCCCCGACATGGAACGGGTCGACGCAGCCGCCGCCCGGCTGGCCGACGCGCTCGCCGCCGAGGAAGACGTACGCGGAACCAGCGCCGACGACGCTCACCTGCGCGCCGACCTCCTCACCAAGGCCCTCGCCCACAGCGAGCGGCACCCCGACGCGGAGACCTGCCCGGTCTGCGGGACGGACGGTGCCCTGGGCGTGGAATGGGCCGCGAGCGCCGCCGCGCAGATCGCCGTCCTCCGCCAGGAGGCACAGAGTGCCGATGACGCGCGCATCGAACTGCAGTTGGCGGCTCGGGCCCTGCAGGACCTTGCGCACCGGCCTCAGCGTGTCCCGGCCGCCCTTGCCGGGCCGTGGGACGCCTGGATCGCCTGCCGGCGGATCAGCGACCCGCGGGAGCTGGCTCACCGCGCCCGTCAGGCTGCCACTTCGCTGGCCGACGCCTGCGCCATGGTCAGGGAGAACTCCGCAAGGGAGCTCGAGAAGCGGGACGAGCGCTGGCGCCTGCTGGTCGTACGCCTGGCCGCATGGGCGGAACGAGCCCGGACCGTCGAGGAGAACGGCCCGCGGCTGAGGGACGTTCGCAAGGCCCGTGCCTGGATCAAGAAGGTCTCCACCGAGCTGCGTGAGCAGCGGATGGAGGGTTTCACCGACCAGTCGCAGCAGATCTGGGAGAAGCTGCGCCAGGAGAGCGACATCGACCTCAACGGAGTGAGCCTGCGGGGCAGTGAGAAGGCCTCTGTCCGCTCCCTCGTCATGAACGTGTCCGTGGACGGCAAGGACGCCCCCGCCCTCGGCGTCATGAGCCAGGGTGAGCTGCATTCGCTCGCACTGTCCCTGTTCCTTCCTCGGGCCGTCACCGCCGACAGCCCTTTCGGTTTCATCGTCATCGATGACCCCGTGCAGTCCATGGACCCCGCCAAGGTCCACGGTCTCGCCCAGGTCCTCCACGAGCTCGGCAAGCACCGGCAGGTCGTCGTGTTCACCCACGACACCCGACTCCAGAGGGCGTTCACCAGTCAGGAACTGCCGGTGACGGTGTTCCAGGTGGAGCGCGCGAAGGAGTCGAAGGTGAGGATCGAGCGCCTGACC